>CAZMSM010000001.1:0-164581 GCA_964568955.1 uncultured Eubacteriales bacterium
GAATCTTTTTGTCGGTTTTCAAGATTACCCCTCCTCAATAGAATTTATTTTACTATATCATAAATAATGAAAATTGTCGAACAAAATAATATCTTTAACTGAAAAACGGGGACGTTTATGAAGTTATTCAAGTATAATAAATTTGATTTTGCCGTTTGAAAAATACTACGATTATCTGACGAAATAAGTTGAATGTTTGGAAACGCAATGATATAATGTCCGCATAACGAAAAAGGAGTGGTTGTGTGGCAGTCAAACCGATGCGTTACAAATGGAAAGGGACCATGACCGACCGTGAACGCTTTAACAATCAGATGCACTACTTGCCCGTTGACCGCTGCTTTAATATGGAGTTCGGCTATTGGGACGAAAACTTCCAACTGTGGAACATGTTTAAGGATAACGGCATTAAATCAAACGAGCAGGCGGATAGATTTTTTAGTTTTGATAGGATGGAAACGATTACCGGCAATGTTTGGCTACACCCTTATTTTTCAACCAAAGTCATTGAAGAAACCCAGACGACACGAACCATTCGCAATGAAGACGGACTCTTGGCGATTGAAAAAAAAGGAAGCAGTAGCATACCGCATTATGTCGGTTCCAGTGTTGTGACACCGGACGATTGGAAAAAGGTTAAAGAAGAGCGCCTTCGTATAGATGACCCGGCGAGGATAATTGACGTTGAAACGCTTAAAGAAGACTGCCTGCCGGACAGAGATTTCCCCCTGTGTGTCCATTGCGGTTCCATGATAGGCAGAATTCGCGACATGCTGACCTTTGAGGGTTTGGCTTATGCGTGTTACGATTACCCCGATATGGTAGAGGATATGGTGGAAACCTCCTGCCTATTGGTTGAAAACTTTTTGGATCAAGTATTACCGCATATCGATTTTGATGTTGCAAGCGGTTGGGAAGATATTTGTTTTAAAAACGGGCCGATTGTCAGTGTCGATTTTTTCAAAAATGTTGTTACCCCACGCTATAAAAGGATTCGTAAAAAACTTGATCAGCACGGCATCGACATTTGGTTTACAGACTGTGACGGTGACGTTCGGCCGATTTTACCATATATGATGGAAGGCGGCATTAACTGTTTATTTCCGTTTGAAGTCAACGGTTGTGCACACCCATCCGAACTCTTTGCCGAATATGGCAAAGAACTTCGTATTATGGGCGGGGTGGATAAAATGGCCCTCGGCTCCGGGCGAGAGGCGATTGACGCTTATATGAAAACCCTGATTCCTCTGGTAGAGCGCGGTGGGTATATCCCATTTTGTGACCACCGCTGTCCGCCAAATGTGCCGGAAGAAGACTACTTATATTACTTGGATTTAAAAGAAAGTATGTTTGGGATGAAATAGCCGTATTTAAACTTTAATATAATAAATTATGATGGAGGACAAATCATGAGTATTTATGAGCAAATCAGCAGCGCATTACAGCAGGGACGCAAACCGAAGGTCGAAGAACTTGTTCAGCAGGCTATTGATGAAGGCTTGGGTCCAAAGGCAATACTGGAAGAAGGCTTGCTTTCGGGCATGGCCGTCATTGGCGAAAAATTTAAGAATAACGAAGTTTTTGTTCCGGAGGTTTTAATTGCCGCGCGTGCGATGAATGCTGGCGTAGCCGTGCTCAAGCCCCATATGAGTGCAGCCGACATCGTCAATAAAGGCAAAGTTGTTATCGGTACAGTTAAAGGCGATTTGCATGACATTGGCAAAAACCTTGTCAAACTGATGATGGAAGGCAGGGGACTTACCGTAATTGACCTGGGCGTAGATATTACGGCGGAAAACTTTGTTGACGCTGCGATAGAAAACGAGGCAGACATTATTTGCTGTTCCGCTCTGCTTACAACAACGATGAACGAAATGAAAAACGTGGTCGAAATTTCTACAGAAAAAGGCATTCGTGATAAAATTAAAATTATGGTTGGCGGTGCGCCCATTACAGAGCACTTTTGCGAATCAATCGGTGCCGACCGTTATGAAGTGGACGCTGCCTCCGCTGCTGATGCGGCCCTGGAGCTGTGTTCAGCGTAAGAAACCACTATTGCTCAATTGAAGGCAAGGGCTCTGCTCTTGCCTCCAGTTTTTATGGGGGTAAGTCAATGTCACAAAAAGAACAATTTATCAAAGCACTCAAGAGGGAACCGATTACAGGCCACGTACCGACATTTGAACTTGTGTTTTATTTAACGATGGAATCCATCGGTAAAGTTCATCCGTCCCAACGGACTTTCGGGCAATGGAACCAAATGAGCGCTAATGAGAAGAAAATGCAAATGAATGATATGGCGGACAGCTATATCGATATCGCGAAAAAATACCATCACAGCGCTATTTTTGTTCATCCAAATCCGGGTGACTTTGAGAATACCGTTTGGCTGTTGGAAACCATTCGCGAAAGAACCAATAATGAATATTTTATTATGATGCACGGCGACCCTACTTTTAGTATGCCGGACGGGGACTATATGGAAGAGTTCACAAGGCTGCTGTATGAAGAAGAAGACAAGGTAAAAAAAGAAGCGCTACATCGCATGAATAACAGCATAGCCTTTGCCGAGAAAATGCAAAAGCACAAAGGTCTTTTGGACGGTTTTGCCCTGTGTTCGGACTATTGCTTTAACGTGAACCCGTTTTTTAGCCCCGCAATGTTTGATGTGTTTATTGTTCCCTACCTTGCGGGCGTAATTGCGGCTTACAGAGAAATGGGTTTTTATTCCATTAAGCATACAGATGGTAATATTATGCCGATTGCCCGGCAGATGGTTGACTGCAAACCCGATGCACTGCACTCCCTTGACCCCCAGGGCGGTGTGTCGTTAAGCGAAATACGTCGCCTTTACGGCGATGAGGTTGCGCTAATCGGCAATGTAAACTGTGGCTTGTTGCAAACCGGCACGCACGAAGAATGCGTTGCGGATGTAATGCGTTCCTTGCGGGAGGGGATGGCGGGGTATGGCTATATATTCTCAACATCCAACTGCGTCTACACCGGGCTACCGCTAGAACGCTATGAACTGATGAATAACTTGTGGTGGGAACACGGCATATACCCCGAAGTATAAATGTTGAAATTGATTTTTAGGAGCACAAAACAATATGAGTAGAGATATGAAAGCCTGGTTAGCCTCCCTTAAAAGCGACGCCCCAAAAAAGGCGTTCCCGATTTTAGCTTTTCCGGTTACGCAACTCATGGGCATTAATGTCAGGGAACTAATTGCCGACAGCGACAGGCAGGCACAGGGTATTAAAATCATAGCCGAGCGCAACGACGCATACGGTGCAAACAGTTTGATGGATTTATCTGTTGAAGCGGAATGCTTTGGGGCTGAAATTGCCTATGCCGACGACGAGATTCCTACCGTGAAAGGTCATTTGGTAGAAACGTTGGCGGACGTTGAGTCACTAAAAGTACCGGAGTTTGGAATGGGACGCACGGGCATTTATGTTGATGCTGTAAAAAAGGCGGCAGCCGTCATTCATGACCGGCCGGTATTTGGTTGCCAGATAGGCCCGTTCTCACTGGCAGGCAGGTTGCTCGGTGTAACGGAAGCCTTGATACTTTGTTATGAAGAACCGGAGACCGTTCGGTTGCTTCTTGAAAAATCTTTGCAGTTCATCATCCAATATGCACTGGCCTTCAAGGCGGCAGGGGCGAATGGGGTCGTGATTGCGGAGCCGCTTGCAGGCATGATGTCACCGGCGCTTTCAAAAGAATTCTCGTGTGAGTACGTCAAGCGCATCGTTGATGTTGTGCAAGATGACAACTTTATCGTTATTTATCACAACTGTGGTAACTCAACACTTTATATGATTGATAGCATTCTTACGGTTGGCGCGGCAGGGTATCATTTCGGCAACGCTATTGATATGAGCGAAATGCTGTCACGTATTCCGTCGGACACGGTTGTTTTCGGTAATGTCGACCCGGCAGGCCAACTTCGGGACGGAACACCGCAGACGGTTAGGCAAGCGACGCTGGATGTTTTGAACGCGTGCGCACATTACAGCAATTTTGTCATTTCCACGGGTTGTGATATACCACCCGGCGCAAAGTGGGAGAATATAGATGCCTTTTTTGAAACCGTCAGGGAGTTCTACCAAAACAAATAAAAAATGCAACAAATAAAAACTGCCTGTCGCAAATCTGAATTTTGCAGCAGGCAGTTTATGCTATGTTTTGGTTTGATTACAGGCGCCAGACGCCGGAGTCTAAAACCACATATTCTTTGTCATAAACTTGGAAATATTTATGTACCGGTTCATTAAAATCACGGTAGTCTTTGACGGAATAATCTTCAAGTTTGATTGTTCGGATTTTATGAGAGTTTTTGTTGCAAATATACAGGGTGTTAAGAATTTTTGTCACGCATACAGGGCAGTCAAATGCGTTGGATTTGCCGCCGCCGATTCTTAGCAAAACACACTGTTCACCGGGCGAATAGTTGATAACTGCATTGCGTTCGGGTACGACAAACCAGATGTTTTTTTTATCAACAGCGGGGCACCGCACGAGAGCATCCTGGTACATCAGCTCATTGTTTAAAATAAGGTTCCCGCCGGCGCTGAAAATATTAAGGCAGCCGGTTTTGCAAAGTACCGATACAGCACCGTTGTGAAAAAAAGAAGTGTCGCAGTTGATAAAATCGCCCAACTGTTCTACAACCGAACGGTAGGAGTTCCCGAATTTAGCCTGCAAATAGGTGCTTTTAACGACCGGCTCGGAAATGTGAATTTCTTGGTCAAAAAAGTGAAAACTAACCTTTACAGTGCCGTTTTCAAGGGGTTCTTTTTTAGAGTATATGAAGCCCTGCTGATAGGGCAAAACATCAAGAGGCTGAGCGTTCAGCACTTGTCGCAAAATTATCACTCCAAGCAAAAAAAATAAAGTACCCCGCCAAGCCGGATACGACTGATAAGATCCTGCATAAGCAGGTGGGTGCCGCCCAACGACCTCGGGCTCCCTTCGTCCGGCCGAAGCCGGGAGGTCTGCCGTCTGGCATCGGAGATAGAGCTCCCTTTAGGTAAATGTTGGAACATTATAAGCCGTACTTATCGCACATGGCAGGGCACTAAAACTTTGGTATGTTAATTGGTTTCCTCGTCGTCGTCTTCGTCGTCATCTTCATCGTCATCTTCGTCGATGTCTTCGTCATCCTCATCGTCATCCTCGTCAAAGTCGAAAGATTCACTGAGTCTTTCGATGAAAAGCTGAGCGACTTCATTAAGCTCTTTTTGGTCTTCAACCTGTGACAGATAGATTTCCCCGTCTTCTTCTTCGACCTTTAGTACAATCAGCTCGCCGCTGTCCTCAAGCATTTCTTCCACTTTGTCAAACAAGGGGGTTAATGCCACATACTTGCCTTTGTCTGTTTCAATCCTGTCCAATTCCTCAAAAACGTGTTCTTTACCATCTTCGTCAACGACACTGACTATATTGGGATTATATTCATCCTGCATCATTCATTCCTCATTTTTCTTGTTTTCCTCTGTTTCGATCATCTGATTATATTTTATACAGATTTTAACAATTAGTCAATAGCTAATAAGCATAAGTGTAATATAGTTAAAAAAGTATGAAAATATTCGAAATAATTGTTGACAATGTCAAGGTCTCGTGTTAGAATATAGATGAACCAAAGAGGACGATTGAATAAGAGTTCTCAGAAAGTTCTGAGTGCGTTCGAAGAAACGCAAATAAACTTTAAGGGAGGCGGTTCCACTGCACAATGAAAGCGCACCGTTCAACATCGCCCACGGCAATGAATGTTGCAATGAATTGTATTTATCGGCAACCGCGACGAGTGAGGAATAAATAAACCGTCATCTCTCGCAACGCCACAATCAAACAGATTATGTTAATAGCACATTTATTGACCGTCGGGCGACGAACAGGCAAGTAAAGTGACTTGCTGAGCAAATCCAAGCACAGTTATAATGTCAATGTTTTAGGGTCATTCGGTATCATTAGTAGCATCATGCAGTATACTTAGAGTTATCGTATCAGTTATGAATAGCGAATATATTTGACAAGAGTGCTTTCCCTACAATTTAATATGAAATTTGCCCTGCGGCTACTGCTGTGGGGCATTTTATTGATTTAGAACAAAAAAATACAATTGTATCTTGAATATGTATTTGATATAATAAAGCGGAAATGTAAAAATGTGAACAAGAAAGCGAATAATTAGGTGATTATATGAAAGACTTTAACTCTTGTAAGAATAGGGCACAGGAACTGCGTGATATCATCCATTACCATAGTGATAAATATTATAATGAAGACGCTCCGGAAATTGAAGATTTTGAGTACGATAAGCTTTTGCGTGAGCTTGTTGAAATTGAAGACATTTACCCCGAGCTTATTACTGAGGATTCGCCGACCCACCGTGTCGGCGGCCTTGCGGGCAACCAATTTCAAGCGGTTCGACATATCGTTCCTATGGAAAGTTTGCAGGATGCTTTTGACATTGCCGAGGTTATGGCCTTTGATAAAAGAGTGCGTGAAACGGCACCCGACGCCACTTATATTGTGGAGCCGAAAATTGATGGGCTTTCCGTATCCCTTGAATATGAAAACGGAGTGTTTACAAGAGGCTCCACGAGGGGGGACGGCTTTACCGGCGAAGATGTAACCGCAAACCTCAAAACCATTCGTTCGATTCCCTTGCGGCTAAAATCTTCGGTGCCTTATATTGAGGTTAGGGGCGAAGTTTATATGCCCCACCAAGTTTTTATGCAAATTGTAGAAAAACAGGAGCTCAACGAGGAAAAGCCTTTTAAAAACCCCCGCAACGCCGCTGCCGGTTCCTTGCGGCAGAAAAACCCGAAAATCACCGCCCAACGGTCATTGGATATTTTTGTGTTTAACATACAGCAGGTAAGAGGCACCGAACTGCTTGACCATAAGAGCTCTTTGGATTATTTAAAAAGCCTTGGTTTTAAGACAATCCCCATGTATAACGAATTCGCTGCAATTGACGAAGTGATAACCGAGCTTGAAAAAATCGGTATGCTCAGGGGTAGGCTTCCTTACGGTATTGACGGTGCCGTTATCAAGGTGAACAACTTTGACCGGCGCATCGTTTTGGGCAGCACGTCTAAGTTTCCCAAATGGGCGCTGGCGTACAAATATCCACCGGAAGAAAAGCAGACAAAGCTATTGGGTATCGAAATCAACGTTGGCCGAACAGGCGTATTGACCCCAACCGCCATCCTTGAACCCGTCCTTCTGGCCGGTTCCACCGTGGGCAGGGCAACCTTGCACAATCAGGACTATATTACCGATAAGGACATCCGCCTTGGCGACACGGTTGTTTTGCGCAAAGCCGGGGACATTATACCGGAGGTTCTCGCTGTTGTGAGTCACGCAGAAAACTCAACCCCTTACCTTTTGCCCAATGTTTGCCCGTCATGTGGCGCGCCTGTTGTGAGGGAGCCCGAGGAATCTGCCGTGCGCTGCGTCAATCCGGAATGTCCGGCGCAACTTTTACGGCTATTAATTCACTTTTGCTCCCGCGATGCGATGGATGTTGAAGGGTTGGGCGAGGGTGTTTTAGAGCGTCTGGTAAATGAAGGGTTGCTAAAGACTGTTGCAGATATTTATCGACTTGATTTCGAGCAAATTTCGGTGCTGGAGCGTTTTGCGCAAAAATCTGCCGAAAACTTAATCAATGCGATTGAGCTTTCCAAACAAAAGGAATTAGACCGACTGATATATGCTTTGGGTATCCGCCACATTGGGCAAAAGTCTGCTAAGCTCTTAGCACAACGTTTTCATACAATCGATGAAGTAATGGCGGCTACCGAGGAAGAGATTGCCTCTATCGAAGGGTTCGGAAGTGTTATGGCAAAAAGTCTGGCGGATTATTTTGCCTTACCGCAGTCAAGGGCTTTAATTGAAGAACTTAAGGAGAACAACTTGAATATGAAATCCGAAGAAAAGACAAAAGATAACCGTTTTGCAGGCAAGACATTTGTTTTAACGGGAACGCTGCCGACTTATTCCCGCGCCGAGGCGACAGAGATAATCGAGAGCTTCAGCGGGCGGGTTTCCTCTTCCGTTTCCAAAAAAACAGGGTTCGTGCTCGCCGGTGAAGACGCCGGCAGTAAACTCACCAAAGCCAATACGCTCGGTGTAACCGTCATCGACGAAGAACAATTTTTGAAAATGATAGAGTAGTTCGCTGCAAAACATCGTAGAGTCAAGTTAGCATAACAATTATTTCAACCTTGAAAGGAATGTTCCAATATTGTCTAATAAGTTTGAGCCGCTATGCTTTGATAAAAACGGAAAATTCAAAATTATGGCGGTAGGTGATATCCACGAAAAGTATGTGCCAAATGAAAAGACAGAAGACTTTCTTCGTCTTATCAACAGAGCACTCGATGAATTAAAACCCGATTTGGCGATACTAATGGGTGATATAGTCTCGGTCCATGTTAAAAACGAACAAGGCGAATATCAAGATTTGAGCATTGAGCAGCGAAGGGAAGAAGTGCAGCGAGTCTTAGAGCCCTTTGCAAAGCGAAACGTTCCGCTGGCGCTCGTGTTTGGTAACCATGACGGTGAAGGTGGCAGGGCAAAGGAACCTCTGCTTTCCCTTTTTCAAGAATACCCGAATTTCAGGAATATTGATACACCGGGTATCACCGGGACCGGTAACTGTAATTTGCTCATAAAAAACAACACGGGTGATAAAGATGTTTTCAACATTTGGCTTATTGATTCCGGCGACAGGGCACCTGCCGGCAGAGGTAAATATGCTTATGTGGAAACGGACCAAATTGAATGGTACGAGCAGACAGCCAGCGCTCTGAAAGCGCAAAACGACGGGAAACCTTTACCATCCATCCTGTTTCAGCACATACCGGTCATGGAAGAATATAAATTGCTCAAAAAAACAAACCGCTTTAACCCCAGCGCCCTCAGGGGTAACAGTTCGCACGATAAGAACTATTATGTTCTCAACAAAAAAGTCGCCTCCGGCTACCTCGGCGAAGGGCCGTGCACACCGGATTATAACAATGGGCAATTTGAAAGTTGGAAAAAGCAAGGCGACATTGTCGGTGCCTTCTTTGGGCATGACCATATGAATGATTTTGTCGGCAAAGTTGACGGCATCCTGCTCGGGCAATGCAAGTGTTCCGGCTTCCATATTTACGGTGATGGTCTGCGGCAAGGCGTCAGAATGATTACCCTTGACGAAAAGGATCCCCGAAAGATTGAAACGAAAATGCACCGTTACCGTGACTACTTCGGTAACAAATGCAAATCCATCAAAGGATATATGCTGCTACCCGACCGTTTCCATACAATTTTTGAAAGAACATTAAAAATTCTTATCCCCACGGCAGTCATTGCCACAATAGGAGCGCTAATTTTCTATTGGCTAAAATAAATAAAAATGAGGCAGGCAATGTTTGATGCATTACCTGCCTTTTTAAATTAAAGGGGCTGATTTGACACCGCTTAACCCATCTTGCCAATCATATCTATCACCGTATAAATAAACCCGCCGAGCTTAACGATGCTGTATAGATCTAACCCTGCCGGCTCCTCGAACGGTTTTGAATCGTTGACGGTTTTTTTGATGGTGTATGCGTCACACCGTTGACCGTTCTCGTAAAACGCTTTAAATTTGAGGCTGTCTTCGTTCACTTCAAAGGTCGAGTACGTGGTGATGTCATCCCGGCATCTTTTGGCTGTCCAAATATTCTGCCATGGCAGTGTCTGTCTTGCAACATTATTGACTGCGCTCATGGAAATATAGGTCGTGCCCTGCGGGTTGGTGATTTGTCGTCCGAAGCCCCAATCCGCTATTTTACCGCCTTGCAGGAAGTGGGAACGCCCGTAAATATGGCTGTGGGCGTTGAGCAAAACATCAAGCCCTGCTCTGTCAAAAATAGTGGTGAAGATGATTCTGATTAAATTATTGTCCATGTCCAAAAAGCCGAACCCCGGACTGTTGATGTCGTTGTGAATCACACCAATGCGCCATTTGGCGTCTAAGTTCTTATTGATCGCATTTTTTGCAAAATTTAAATGGTCAGCAGCGTTGCCATTGGTGCTGTCAAACAAAAGGAAAAGCACATCGCCGTAACGAAACCAGTTTTCTTTGCCAACGGGGCTTGGTAGGAGCGCGTTATATTCGTTTGGGTTGTTGATGTAATACTTTTGCGTCACACCTTTTTTATCGTGGTTGCCAATAGCAAAAGAGGCGGGGAGACTCCTGAATACCGGGGATGTGAGCAGACCGTTCCATTCCTGCGGCATCGCACCGCTGTCCGTTTGGTCGCCACCCGCAATCATAAAGCTGATGTCGGGGTTTAATTTCAAAGCTGTGTCAATCGTTGCGTGTATCTTATAGGCTTTGTCTCGACCAACAGCATCATTTTCGGGGTTAAACCCTGCGTGCAAATCGTTGACATACAAAAACTTGAAGCTGTCCCAGGCGAGGGTTCTGTACACAAAGGGTCCGAACACAAGGTTGGCGTTGCCATAAGTGTAATAATACTTTGTCAGCGGCTCCATACCGGTAGCGGTAATCCTGCTTGTGTTGAAAATTCCATCCGCCGGGGCCACAGTGCCTGTAAAAACTGCGGCGCCGCTCATGTTTGGGTTTTTGCTCATCTTTACAGTCGGCAGGCCATCGGCGGGGTTGCTGTGCCAGGCGAAGTTGAGCTGCGTTTCTTCGCTGCCCGGTGTAAGGCAGACATTTGTGTTGATGTTGCCGAATTCTTGCCAGTCGTCGTTCCACTGTTCTTGCGTGATGGAAAAGTCGGGTAGTGTGGGAAGGCCGGGGGAAGCACCGGCGGGGTAAACCAGGCAGGTAAAGAACAAGCTCAAGCAGGCGAACAGTGCGATGGATCTCTTTAACATAACTTTCCCTCCGTTTTAAATAATGAATATGAATTATTTGAAAATTTAATCCGATTGATATTGTCTAAAAAGCGAATTTATAGTAAAATCAAAAGCGAATCATTGAGAAATAGAAAGGAGCAAAAAAATGGACAAATATTTAATTATTAATGCTGATGACTTTGGTATGTGCCGCGCGGCGAACCTTGCGACTTTTGACTTGCTCAAATGCGGCGGAATTACTTCGGCGACGGTGATGGTTCCCTGTGGTTGGGCACCCGAGGCGTGTAAATTTGCGAAAGATAACCCGGAGTTTGCCATCGGTGTGCATCTGACCCTAACGAGCGAATGGAGCAAATACCGCTGGAGTCCTGTGGCCGCCGAAAACACGACGAGTCTGCGCGACATAGACGGCTATATGCACCACGAAAGCGATCAGGTTGAGGAAAAGGTGGATATTGACGAGGTTGAGGGGGAAATAAGGGCGCAAATCGAAAGGGCTAAAAGGCTCGGGCTCACTCCTTCCCATTTGGATAACCACATGGGTTCGCTCTACGGTATTGAAACGGGTCGGTTTGAACTGCTCAGTTTAACGTTCGACATTGCGTCGGAATATAACCTTCCGTTTCGCTTTCCCTCCCAATACACGCCTGAACAAATTGCTCATTTCGGACCTAAAATCGACGCGAAGTTAATCAGCATGCTGTTTTCAAAATTCAACGCGTATGCGGCTCAAAAGAATGTCCCGATACCGGACTACCTTATCACGCACGAATGGAACGGCCCTCAAAGCGACAGCTACGAAAGCTTCCGCGATTATATGTTTGAGCATTTTAAGACATTCCCGGCCGGCGTTACGGAAACGTTCATTCACCCTTCGCTTGAGAGCGATGAGCTCAAGGGTACAAGCGGCTCATGGTTTCGCCGAGTGTGGGAACATCGCTTGTTTGCTGACCCTGCTACAAGGCAATATATTGAAGGCTTGGGGATTCAGTATATCAACTATCGCGACCTTGCAAAAATGAAAGCGTAATCGCAATCACATCATTTAAGGCTGTCACCTTCCGGTGATGGTCTTTTTTTATTTTATGGTATTCGGTGTTAAAAGTCAACAAAACACATGGATTTCATCCAGATAATTGTTGAGAAATGACAAAGTGTATGTTATCATTAAACAATCATATATTAGGGGGAGGATTATTCATGTTAGCTGATTTTTTAGCCTTTATGTTATCGTTAGCACAAATTATATCCGGTTTTACATTGGGGATGCTGCATACCGAAGTAACGCCCGTGGATTACGGCGGAACTGCCTATGTGGAACCTGTCGTCACCAAGTGGCTGACCTTGGTAAGCGAAGGGGAAAGTGACTACGTTATCATCAAAGGTGCGTCTTGCTCACCTTCGGAACTCACCGCCGCAAACGAGCTACAAAAGTATATTCAACAAATCAGTGGTGTAAGGCTTGATATTGCCAATGATACCGCCCGCGTGCGCGAGCACGAAATTCTTGTGGGTAAAACAAGCAGGGAAAACGCAGGTGACTACACCGTTGACCGCGTGGCCCTTGGCGAAGAAGGCTTTATGCTCAAAGTTGTCGGCGAGAAACTTGTTATCGCCGGTGGAGAACTCAGGGGGACACTCTATGGCGTCTATGACTTTCTGGAGATGCACTTGGGCTGCCGCTGGTTCATGCCCGACCTTACGGAAATCCCAAGCAACACAACCATAAAAATTGATGGCAATTTGAACGATACGCAAAAGGCGCATTTTGAATACCGGGACGACTATTGGAATTCCGCCTTTAACGTTGATTGGAAGGTAAAACATAAAATCAACAGCGACAACGGTGGCACAATGCCACAACGTTACGGTAATGGTATTTCATACGCTGCCTTTTGCCATACGATGGGCGCTTTTGTGCCGGAATCCTTATTTGATGAATATCCGGAATACTTCTCCTATCGGGAGGATAAAGATGCAAGAACGCTTGAACAACGATGCTTGACAAACCCGGAAGTTTTGGCGATTACTATTGAAAGCGCGAAGACTGTCATGCGAGCGAATCCGCGCGCCAAAATAATCTCTGTCACGCAAAACGATAACGGCGGTTATTGCCAATGCCCTGTTTGCAAAGCGTCCGATGAACACTACGGTGGTCCTTCCGGCACCAATATTTGGTTTGTCAACCAAGTAGCCCAGGCATTGGAAGTGGATTTCCCCGATGTGGGGGTGGATACATTCGCCTACCAGTACACAAGAAAGCCGCCTGTTAATGTCGTACCCAGGGACAATGTTATTGTCCGCCTGTGTTCGATTGAATGTTGCTTTGCACATCCTTTAGCGGAGTGCGGGCATGAAAAAAACGAGTCAATCCTCCTTCGTTTCCAAGATGTGGAATCCACTTTTGCCGCTGACATCAAAGGTTGGTCTGATATTTGTGACAGACTGTATATATGGGATTATACAACGAACTTCAATTTATACGTAAATATGTTCCCCAACTTCCAAGTGCTGTCGCCCAATATGCAGTTCTTTGTCGACAACAATGTCAAAGGCGTATTTGAACAAGGGAACTATACAGGGGGTAAAAGCGGGGAGTTTGGTGAGATGAGAGCCTACGTCCTTGCAAAACTGCTTTGGGACCCCTACTGTGATGTGGAACACCATATGATGGACTTTATGAATGCGTATTACGGCAAGGATTCGGCGCCATTTATCAAAGAATACCTCGATATTATCACAAACAAAATGATAAAAACCGGACATATGTCTATTTTTGACTGGCATTATCAAGGTGTTTATTTTACCAAGGAAGAACGCCGGCACATGGATGCTCTATGGGACGATGCACAAGCAAACGCCGGTAACCCGACACAGCTTGATAATATTAATCGTTCTCAGATTTCATACAGGTTTTACAAAGCCAATCTTTTATTAGATGAATTTGGTGTGTTTAAAATTTCGAGACCGGCGCAAAACAAAGCGTTATACAAAGACCTTGGAAAATATGGAGTAACCAGGCTGTCGGAACACGGGCCTTATGCGCAAGACCCGAATTTCTTCCTCACGCCTATTGAATGGAAATAAGGAGAATAGATAGAATGAAAACGGAATTATTTCAGTATTCGATTATGCCGAGTATTCTAAAAACCGGCAAAATAACTACTTTGAGCATCAGCGCACTTGAGCCGCATCTTGCTTTTTCGGCAGACACCGAATATAAAATTGAAGTATGGGGATTGACGCGGGTTACATTCGGGGAATTCACACCGGATGACAATGTGCGTCAGGTTAAGCCAAAAGATGGTAAAATAGTCTTTACCTATAACTTTGATTTAGAGTCGGAGTACTTTGTACGCGTATATAAGGGGACAAGTAGCAGGCACTTTGTACAGCTGTGCGTCTATGCGCTTGAAGAGGACTTGTATGCACTGCGCCCACTAAAGGGCGACTTTCACATTCATTCTTGTCGTTCCGACGGCAGGGAAAGCCCGGCTGTTGTCGCGGCAAATTATCGACAAGCAGGGTTCGATTTTATGGCGGTTACGGACCATCGCCATTACTTTCCATCTAAGGAAGCACAGGATGCCTTCAAAGATGTTCCGCTGGGTATGCGGATACTCAACGGCGAAGAGGTGCATACGCCTGACAACTATGTGCATGTGATTCATTTTGGCGGCGATAGCAGTGTCAACGAAATATACCAAGAGGACGAGGACAAATACTACGCCGATGTTCAGCATATAATTGACACAAATGATTTGCCGTATGAGGACAAGTTCACTTACGCCGCAAACATGTGGGCCGTTGAAAAAATTCGAGCAGCAAACGGTTTGGCTGTTTTTTGTCATCCGCACTGGATTAATAACACCTACAATGTGCCGAACAGCCTTTCAATAGCCTTCCTTAAAAACGGCGTTTTTGACGCATTTGAATTAATCGGTGGTCAAACGGCGCACGAAAATAATATGCAAACCGCCTTGTACTATCAGCTGCGCTCAGAAGGTGTAAGAATCCCGATTACAGGTGCTAGCGACTCCCATGGTACCATTAACCGGGGGCTCTTTAATAAGATGTATACAGTCGTTTTTGCGCACGACAACGCAAGGGACAACATTGTACACGCGGTTAAAGACCTTATGAGTGTTGCGGTTCACGTTTATGAGGATTCGGTAAACTACGATGTACACGGTAGCTACAGGCTCGTTTCCTATGCCAGGTTTTTAATTGAAAACTATTTTGCATTAACACAGCAGATATGCGCAGAAGAAGGCATTTTGATGCGTGCCCACACCCTTGGCGACACCGGTGCAACACGGCGCCTTGCACAGCTTAATCAAAGGACCGACGATTTTTACACGGCATATGCCGGGAAATAGGAGGGAAGGTTATGTGGTATTATTGGGTTGCGGGTATCGTATTATTTTTGATTGTGGCCTTCGTCGCAAGCGGCTTTGTCGCTTTTCAAATCGCAATAGCCAGGCCAAAGCAAAAAAAGCCGCCGAAAGACGAATTGCGTCAAGAAAGGGAACTGATAAGGGCAAAGAACAACGCCTATCTGTTTTCGCTCAACCCCGAAGATGTGTCCATAAAATCTACGGATGGTCTGACCTTGAAAGGCTGGTTTTTGCCGGCGAAAACCAACGAAAAAAGGTTTGTTATTTGTGTACACGGTTACAAATGTAACGGGCCGGATGAGTTCAGTCATATGGTACCGTTTTATCATGACGAGCTGGACTATAACTATCTCTTGCCCGATGACAGAGCCCATGGACGCAGTGAAGGCAAGTTCATCGGTTTTGGCGCGCTTGACCACAAGGATATTTTACAGTGGGTGGATTACCTCATTAAGCGTTTTGGGGATGGAATTGAAATCATCTTGCACGGTATTTCCATGGGTGCGGCAACGGTGATGCTAGCAAACTCCGCAAACCCGCCGGAGCAGGTTAAATTAATTGTCGAAGACTGTGGCTACACCTGTGCGTACGAAGAAATAGCCAATACACTTAAAGGTATCATTCACTTCAATTTTACGCCTCTTGTTTCGATGGCAAGTCTTATCTGCAAAATGAGGGCGGGCTATTCTTTTAAAGATGCCGACTGCCTCGGCCGGCTACCGCTTGCGAAAAACCCCATACTTTTCATCCACGGCGGTGCAGATACCTTTGTGCCGACCCATATGGGCATTCGCTTGCACGAGGCCTGCACGGTACCCAAAGACCTTTTGATAGTAGAAGGCGCGGTTCATGCCTACAGTTATTATGACGCACCAAAAGAGTACCAACAAAAAGTAAAAGACTTCATTAAAAAGCATATGGGCAATTTATAAAAAAAGCGACATTTTGCGCACCATACGGAGGTAGCAATTGGATAAGATGAAATTTAGGGATTCAAGTTTGCCGACACAAGAGCGGATTGAAGATTTAATAAGCCGCCTTGATGTTGAAGAAAAGGTTTCTCAGCTATGCAACGCTTCACCTGCAATACCGGCTTTGGGCATTCCGGAATATAATTGGTGGAACGAGGCGCTCCACGGTGTTGCGCGAGCGGGGACTGCCACCGTATTCCCACAGGCCATTGCCATGGCGGCAGCGTTCAACGAAAACCTTGTTTACGACATAGCGGCTGCAATTGCCCAAGAGGCAAGGGCGAAGTACAATGTAGCGCAAAAAAAGAGTGAATATGAAATATACCAAGGCTTAACCTTTTGGAGCCCCAATGTCAACATTTTCAGAGACCCGCGCTGGGGCAGAGGACATGAAACATACGGAGAAGATCCCTACCTCACGGGCACGCTCGGCGTCGCCTTTATCAAAGGGCTGCAACAGTCCGATGGCAAGCATATGAAGGCGGCGGCATGCGCAAAGCATTTTGCAGTGCACAGCGGGCCGGAAGGCTGCCGACATTCTTTTGATTCAAAGGTAAGCAAAAAAGATTTATACGAAACGTATTTGCCGGCCTTTGAAATGTGCGTCAAAGAAGGCAAGGTCGAGGCGGTCATGGGTGCCTATAACGCCCTGAACGGTTCGCCTTGTTGTGCAAATTGGGAACTCCTAACAGGTATCTTACGAGAGCGTTGGGGCTTTGAAGGGCACGTCGTATCCGATTGCGGAGCCATTCGGGACATCAGCGTTGGGCATGAATTTACACAAAGTTTTGAGGAATCTTCAGCCCTCGCGTTGAAAGCCGGCTGTGACTTGTGCTGCGGTAATGAGTACCTCGCTTTAATGGATGCGTATGAATCCGACCTGATTACGCAAGACGACTTAGACACCGCTTTAAGGCGTTTATTTAACACACGTTTTAAACTCGGCATGTTTGACAAATCAGAAGACGTCAGCTACTCCACTATCCCTGCAAAACAAATAGCAAGCGCCGAACACAAAGCGCTAAGCCTTGAAGCCGCACGGCAAAGCATCGTGCTACTCAAGAACGACGGGCTCTTGCCAATGGATGCTCAAAAGCTCGGCAAAATTGCCGTTATCGGGCCAAATGCGGACAGCGTCGATGTGTTGCTTGGCAACTACAACGGCACACCGACTGACACCTACACCATCCTTGGCGGGATGACTTCATACCTAGGCAACGAGCGGGTAGCGTACGCAAAGGGCTGCGAACTGTTTGTGGCACAAGACACCCCCGCGTCCGAATCCACAGCACAAACCTTGCTTAAAGAGGCACTTGCGGTTGCCAAAGACTGCGACATCATCATTGCTTGTGTGGGGCTCGACCCATCCCTCGAAGGGGAAGAGGGTGACGCCTACAATGCGTTTGCAAGCGGTGACAAGCCGGACTTGGCATTGCCCGTTGTCCAACAAAAATTGCTTGAGGAACTGAAGAAAACCGAGAAACCCCTGATAGTTGCCATCAACTGCGGCAGCGCACTCACCGTTAATTGGGCGCACGAAAACGCCAACGCAGCGCTTGACGCATGGTACCCGGGCGAAATGGGCGGCCTAGCCTTTGCTCAGCTTGTTTTCGGCGACTGTTCGCCCAGCGGTAGGCTACCGATTACTTTTTATCAAACCAGCGAAGAACTGCCGGATTTCTCGGATTATTCCATGGACGGCAGAACCTACCGATATATGACAACCGAGCCGCTCTATCCTTTCGGCTATGGGCTGTCTTACACACGGTTCGAATATTCGGGCATCAAAGCAAACATAACAGATTTCAGCAAAACAAACAGCCTTCAACTCCGATTTGTATTAAAAAACACAGGTAGATTCGACGGGTTTGAAAAGATTCAGGTCTACATTCAACCCCTCAACCCAAGTGTTAAAACACCCCGTTGGCAGCTGAAAGCCTTTAAAGCCGCTCACCTGAAAAAAAGCGAGCATACCGAAGTTACCATTGACTTGCCGGCAAGTACTTTTTCAATTGTGGATAATGATGGAGAGCGTATTGTGGAACAAGGCGGCTATCGGATATATGTCGGCGGCAGTCAGCCGGATAAACGCAGTGCGGCGTTGACCGGGGCTGTATGTGGATTTATCGATGTTGTAATATAAAACTTTGATAAAACAATAAAAGTCACTTTCTGAATTGGATAAGCAAACAACTATCCGGAATTTCCGGATAGCTCAAACCATGTAAAAGCACAACAGCCCCCGAAATTAAGGGCTGTTGTGCTTTGTTTATTCACTTTGGTGCCGGTGGCCGGGGTCGAACCGGCACGATATTGCTATCACTGGATTTTGAATCCAGCACGTCTGCCTATTCCATCACACCGGCAAGTGCTCAAACAGTATAATCGATGGAATGAGAAAAATCAAGGGTTTGAACAAATATTTTCATCAGGAATTTGTAAATTATTTGCGAAGAATTTGTTTTGCACTGTCTTGTGGAATCCTTGACAAACAGGATGATTAAATGTAAAATCTAAGGCAAGTTGAAACCTTTAGGATATAGGTTGCCACCGGTATAGCCCTTGGCATAAAGGTTCAAAGGTACGCGGCGACAGCTGTTAGATGATGGAGGATGGGGAATGATTACAAGGAACATAATTGACCTCGATGACGTTTTGCAAAGCGATCTTGGTGAGGTAATCCGTTTTGCAGGGGTTATCAAAGAAAACCCATCCCATTATGTCGATTACTGCCACGGCAAAATTATGGCAACCCTTTTTTATGAGCCTTCCACAAGAACACAAATGTCTTTTCAAACGGCTATGCTTCGGTTGGGTGGTAAGCTGATTGGTTTTGACGACCCCGGTAATTCTTCCGTTTCAAAAGGGGAGAGTCTTAAGGATACCATCCGCGTTATTAGCAATTATGCGGATATCATTGTTATCCGCAACTCTTTTGAAGGCGCTGCGCTTGCGGCGTCCATGTTTTCTAAATGCCCGGTGATCAATGCGGGCGACGGGGGGCATCTTCATCCGACGCAAACACTCACGGACCTCGTTACACTGTCGTATGAAAAGAAAAGGCTTGATAACATGACCATCGGCGTTTGTGGGGACAATAGGAACGGCCGTACGGTTCATTCTTTAATAAAAAGCTTGGCACAGTATAAGGGCAACCGCTTTGTTTTGATATCCACGCCTGAATTGCAGGTGCCTCCATACGTTATTGAATGTTTAAAGCGCAACGGCTGCGCATACTCTTTTTCCAACAGTCTTGAAGATTCGATAGGTGAGCTAGATGTTCTGTATATGACAAGAATTCAAAAAGAACGGTTTCCTTCGGAATCAGATTACCTTGCGCAAAAGGGCGTGTTTGTCCTTGATGCAAAGAAAATGTCATTGGCAAAGCCGGACTTAAGGGTACTGCACCCGCTACCGAGAGTGGACGAAATAGCCTTGGAGGTTGATGACGACCCAAGGGCAAAGTATTTTGAGCAGACGGAATACGGTATGTATGCGCGAATGGCTTTGATTATTAAGATGCTGGAAGGCAGGCACTATGTGCTACCCGATAAGGTGATGGATACGCACGGTGTTAAATGCAATAATTTAAGGTGTATCACACAGACCGAAATGTATCTGCCAAATATTTTTAATGAATTGGATGGGAAACTGTTTTGTAAGTATTGTGACCATTATGTTGAGTCTTTATAATTAAGACGATGGTACGAAGCGTTTATTGCTTGTGAAAAAGGCATTAGGAGGACGACCGCAAAAGCGCAGTCGGTAAAATGGCAAAAAAAAAAAAGACTGTCTTTTAACAGTCTTTTCTCACGATTGAACCTGGTATATGCTATTAGACAGCGCGGGTGACCTTGCCGGAACGAAGGCAGCGTGTGCAAGCATGAACCCTTTTGGGGGAACCGCTGACAACCGCCTTAACCCTTTTGATATTAGGCTTCCAAGTCCTGTTTGAACGCCTATGTGAGTGGGAAACCTTATTGCCGAAGGACACGCCTTTGCCGCAGAAATCGCATTTTGCCATATTCCGCACCTCCTTAAATCGATAACAGATGATATAGTATCAGGTTTTATAAAAAAATGCAACAAATATTTGTTTTATTTTTGGCGCAGATGGCAAAATTATAGCAAAATTATTCCGGTAATATGAATAATGATGCTTGCATTTGGTATTCAAAAGATATATAATAATTCAAATCGAACATTTGTGCGAATATGAGTGGAGGAATTATAATGAGTGATAAAACAAAGGCGCTGGAAAGTGCACTGCTTCAAATCGAAAAATCGTTCGGCAAAGGGGCTATCATGCGCCTTGGCCAAAACGAGGGCATGTCCGTGGCATCCATATCCACAGGCTCTATAACGCTTGACATTGCAACGGGTATCGGTGGTCTTCCGCGTGGAAGAATAATTGAAATCTACGGGCCGGAAGCCTCCGGTAAAACAACACTTGCTTTGCATTGCGTTGCAGAGGCACAAAAGCTTGGCGGGGAAGCCGCTTTTATTGATGCCGAGCATGCGCTTGATCCCTTGTATGCGGGGAATTTGGGTGTTGATGTTGACTCCCTGCTTGTTTCCCAGCCGGACAACGGCGAGCAAGCGTTGGAAATAGCGGAAGCCCTGGTGCGCTCGGGCGCAGTAGACATTATCGTTATCGACTCCGTTGCCGCTCTTGTTCCCCGTGCGGAAATTGAGGGCGAAATGGGGGATTCCCATGTGGGGCTACATGCAAGGCTGATGTCACAGGCACTGCGTAAACTTGCCGGCGCCATTGCAAAATCCAATACCATCATTGTTTTTATCAACCAACTGCGCGAAAAAATAGGTATTTCCTACGGTAGTCCGGAGGTAACAACGGGCGGTCGTGCACTTAAATTTTATTCTTCAATAAGGATTGACGTGCGCCGTATCGAGCAACTCAAGGGGCCTAACAATGAATTTATCGGTTCCAGAACCAGAGCTAAAGTTGTAAAAAATAAAGTTTCCCCACCGTTTAAAGAGGGGGAGTTTGACATTATGTACGGATTAGGCATTTCAAAAGAAGGTGAAATTCTTGATTTGGGCGTAAAATTAGATATAATAAAGAAAAGCGGTTCATGGTTTTCTTATGGTGAGACGAGGCTTGGTCAAGGGCGAGACAATGTCAAAGATTATTTCCGACAAAATCCGGACCTTGCGAGCGATATAGAGACCCAAATCAGAGATAATGCAGCGGAAGTTGTGCGCCTGAGTAAGAAAAAGATTGAAAGAGCGGCGGCACCTGTGAAAGCAGAGCCTGTGCGTGAAGAAACGACGAAAGCCAGTGCCAGAGCGAAGCTCGACATAGCCGTGGATGATGACTAAGCCTTAAACAAGAGTGATTACCGCGTTTTGGTTTGGAGTGACAATTTAGTTTTATGATAATTACAGCAAAAAAAGGCAGAGGCACTAAAATGCACCTGTTTATTGATGATGAGTACGATTTTACGGTTACTGCCGATTTTTGGTATTCTTCGCCGTTTCACTCGGGCGACCCGATTGACGAGGGCGAACTGGCACAATTAAAAGCAAAAGCGCAAGACCGCAAAGCTTTTAACAAAGCCTTGAATATTATTTGCAGGCGTGACCACGGCGAAAGAGAACTGACGGAAAAACTTTCAAAAACGCTCGATAAAGCGTCGGCCGAAGCCGCTGTTAAAAAAGCGGTGGAGTTGGGACTGGTTAATGATGAAAATTTTGCCGAAAAATACGCGCAGGAACTCTATACCAGAAAAGGCTTTGCTCCCGCAAGAATCCGCTTAGAGCTGCTTCGTAAAGGCATCTCGCGCGACCTTGCGGATGAAGTGGCCGATGGCATAGAGTTTAATCCACAGGAACGAATTGTCGAGCTACTCAGCAGCAACCGCTTTGCGCGGCAAATTTTGGATGAAAAGGGTAGAGAACGCACCTGCAATGCCCTTGCACGCCTTGGGTACAGCTATTCGGATATCCGATCAGCGATGAGGGAAATTGACATAGAAGTACCGGATGACGAAAACGAATAACCCTCATTAACATTTGGGTAATTGATAAAATATAAATTTTGCACGAAGGCGGGGGTTTTATGCCTTACAGAATCGGATTAATATCATTGGGATGTTCCAAAAACCAGGTGGATGCGGAGATTATGCTTGCGGCACTTGTTGATGACAGTTTTGAAATCGTCGATTATTTGGATGGAGCGGACGCCGTTATCATCAACACCTGCGGGTTTATTGACGATGCAAAAAGGGAATCGATAGAAAACATCCTTGAAGTTGTTCAGCTGAAAAACGACGAAACCGTTGGCTCGATTATCGTGACCGGCTGCCTTTCGCAACTTGTTAAAGACGAGATTTTTGAAGAAATTCCGGAAGTGGATGCCGTCTTTGGGATAGGAGCAAATGCAGAGATAGCCGCTTTGGTCCGCAGTGTGATTGAAGGCGAAAAGCTGTCACTTTTTCCTTCACGAAAAAAATTACCCTTAAACGGAGACAGAGTTTTAACAACACCGGAGTATTGGGCCTATTTAAGGGTAGCCGATGGCTGCTCAAACTGTTGCAGTTATTGTACGATTCCCACCATCCGCGGTGGGTTTAAGAGCCGTGAGATAGAAGAACTCCTTGATGAGGCAAAATGTTTGGCTGAAAAAGGCGTAAAAGAATTAATCTTGATCGCCCAGGATACGACAAGTTACGGGATGGATATTTACGGACGGCTTGCTTTGCCCGAACTGCTTGACAAATTGAGCGAAATTCAGGGCATTGAATGGCTACGCCTGATGTATTGCTACCCGGACAAAGTCACGGATGAACTCATTGAAACAATCTCTACAAATCCAAAAGTTTTGCATTATATTGACTTGCCCATTCAGCATATCGACGACAGTATTTTAAAAGCAATGAACCGCAAAACCTCCGCTGAAGAAATCAAAAGATTAATTCAGAAAATGCGCACCGACATACCGGATATGGTTATCAGAACAACCGTTATTACCGGCTTCCCCGGTGAAGGTGAAAAAGAGTTTGAAAATCTTGCAGTCTTTTTGAAAGAAGCCGCATTTGACCGTCTCGGCTGCTTCACTTTTTCGCCGCAAGTCGGAACACTTGCTTTCAGCATGCCCGAGCAAGTGGACGAAGAAACAGGCAAACACCGCGCTGAACTCATTATGCAAGACCAATATGAAACGATGAACGCAGCAAATGAAAAACACGTGGGCAAAATATTTGAAGTTCTTGTTGAAGGGTATGATAATTATACAGACAGTTATTATGGCCGCTCGTATATGGACGCCCCGGAAATAGATTCTTCTGTACTGTTTACATCATCGGAAAGCCTTGACGAAGGGGATTTCGTTGATGTCGAAATTTTTGGCGTATCAGACTATGACCTCTTGGGCCAAGTGGTAGAATAAAAAAAATTAAGGGAAGGGTGATTTTTCTTTGAATACACCCAACAAATTGACGATTTCACGCATGCTAATGACGCCTGTGTTTTTAGCCGTTATTCTATGGGATATACCGCATCGTTTCTTGTTTGCCGTTATTGTGTTTTCAATCGCGGCTATTACCGACGCCATTGACGGCAAATTAGCGCGCAAACGCAACGAGATAACGGTTTTTGGCAAATTGCTGGACCCTGTTGCCGACAAAATGCTCACAACGGCTGCCTTGCTTGCCTTTATGTATCTTGGTTTGTGTAATGTTTGGATTGTTTTTATTGTTCTTACGAGAGAATTTATCGTAACCTCTATCAGGCTTATTGCTTTATCGCAAGGCATTGTAATACCTGCTAATATTTGGGGCAAACTCAAAACTGTCAGTCAAATGACTTTTACGATTTTAATCATGTTGCTTGCGGAACTTGACGAAATATTTGACCTATTTACGAAGAGCATACCGTTTGAATTCACTTTGTTGTCTAACATACTTCTTGGCATAACGGCATTTTTCACCGCCGTTTCGGGTGTCATATATGTGATGCAAAGTCGAAAGTTAATTGATTATACCAAATGAGCCATCGATAAAGGTTGACTGACGGCATAAGCTAAAAATCATAAATTTCGTTGAAATAGGGTGCATTTTCGTTCTCTATAGGTTATAATATAAAAAATGTTTTATTAAATGCATTCAACGAGAGAAGTAATCGGCAAAACACGCAGCAGAGAGGGGATTGCTTGCTGAAAAATCCCTTGCGTATAACCGGTGAAATGCACTCGCTGGCAATCGGGGGGAAAAGGATTTGAGTATCCCCGGGCGGATGGCACCGTTATCGCCAAAAAGTTATAAACCGGAGTGGGACCGCGTTCAATCGCCTCCGCCGCCTGTAAAGGCGGTGCGGGGTTAATTTTATGGAGGTGGAGCATTATGTTTAAACGATTGCGTGAAGATATTGCTTGTGTTCAAATGAGAGACCCCGCAGCGCGCTCCGCAATTGAAGTATTTTTGCTTTACCCCGGGCTTAAGGCTATCAGAGCCCATCGAAAGGCTTTCTGGTGCTTTAACCACAGGCTGTTTTTCCTTGCCCGTTGGATATCACAAAGGGCCGCAAGAAGGACGGGGATAGAAATCCATCCCGCAGCGCAAATCGGTCATCGTTTGTTTATTGACCACGGCAACGGTGTGGTTATTGGGGAAACCGTGGTTATCGGTGACGATGTGACGATTTACCAAGGCGTTACCTTGGGCGGTACAGGGAAAGACACCGGCAAACGACATCCGACCATAGGCAACCATGTAACAATTGGAACAGGTGCTAAAATATTGGGGCCGTTTAAAGTTGGGGACAATTCCGTTATTGCCGCAGGGGCCGTCGTTTTGCAAGAAATCCCACCGAATTCAACGGCTGTCGGTGTACCGGCAAGGGTTGTCAAGCGCAATGGCCAAAGAATTGATGAGCTTGACCAAGTTCATATACCGGACCCTGTAGCACAGGAGTTTAACAAGCTGATAGTAAGAATAGAACATCTTGAAAGAAAATTGAACATAGCGGAGGAAAATGAAAATGCGAATTTATAACACATTGACTCGAACAAGAGAAGAACTTAAAACGATCACCGACGGACAGGTTAAAATATACGCTTGTGGCCCGACGGTTTACAATTATTTTCATATCGGCAACGCCAGACCCTTGTGCGTGTTTGACATTTTGCGCCGTTATTTGGAGTACAGGGGTTATAAAGTAACCTTCGTGCAAAACTTTACGGATATTGACGATAAGATTATAAAAAGCGCAAATGAAGAAGGCCTGCTGTTTAGCGAAATAGCAGAAAAATTTATTCAAGAATATTGGAAAGACGCAAAAGGGCTCAATATCCGCGAGGCCACCTTTCACCCCAAGGCAACCGACAATATTAATGAAATGATTGATATTATTTCCACACTGATTGAAAAGGGTTGCGCCTACGAGGTAGAAGGCGATGTCTACTTTAGTCCATCCAAATTCGATGAGTATGGCAAGCTGTCCCAGCAGCAAATGGAAGACTTAGAGTCGGGCGCACGTATCATGACGGGCGATGTCAAGCGCGAACCGATGGACTTCGCTCTTTGGAAGAGCGCAAAACCGGACGAGCCTTTTTGGGAATCACCCTGGGGGCAAGGCAGACCGGGCTGGCATATTGAGTGTTCGGCCATGGCAAGGCGTTATTTAGGGGAAACGATTGACATTCACTGTGGTGGGCAGGACTTGATTTTCCCCCATCATGAAAATGAGATTGCGCAAAGTGAGTGCTGCAACGGTGTGCCTTTTGCGAATTATTGGATGCACAACGGGTATATCAATGTGGATAACCAAAAGATGTCAAAGTCTGTCGGCAACTTTTTCACCGTGCGCGACGTGGCTGAAAAATATGGCTACGAACCGATTCGTTATTTAATGATTTCATCACACTATAGGAGCCCTGTCAACTATAGTTATGACGTTATTGAGCAAAGCAAAGCGTCCCTCAATCGGCTGTACACATGCCGAGAAAATTTAGATTTTGCTGAAAAGAACGCGCCTGAAACGGTGGCAGATTCCGAAACCGAACTGCAAAACCTGCTCGACAGCAGACGCGTACAATTTATTGAAGCAATGGACGATGACCTGAACACCGCCGATGGCCTTGCGGCTATTTTTGAGCTTGTTAGGGACATTAATACGCAGGTTATCGACAACAGAGCGTCTAAACAAACATGCCGCTATGCGATGCAGGTTTTTGATGAGTTGTGCGAAGTGCTTGGTTTATTGTACAATCGTACTATCGGCAGCATTGATGAAAAAGTGGAAGCGCTCATACAAGCCAGAACAGCAGCGCGCGACGCGAAGAACTGGGCAGAGGCTGACAGAATCAGGGATGAACTCAAAGAGATGGGCATTACACTTGAAGACACCGCCCAGGGGATCAAATGGCACCAAGAAAACTAAGCAGGTTTTGAACCGAGCACGTTGCGAAAGGAACAAGGGAATGAAAAACGCATTTAATAATTATCACCCTTTTGTTGCTTTTTTGCCTTTTGCCGCCGCTATCGTTTTTGCGATGCTCAGTTTTCACCCGGTGTATTCGGCTATATCCCTATTTTGCTCCATCGTTACGGCCTTAAAAATCAATGGGTTAAAAGCACTGCGGCTTGCTCTTCGGTTTTGTTTACCAATTTTTATATTGACTGTTGCTATCAATACCGCTTTTAATAATAATGGAATGACGGTTATGTTTTATGTCGGTGACCGTCCGATTCTTTATGAAGGGTTGCTGTTTGGTCTTTGTTCGGCCGCGGCACTCAGTTCCGTCTTGCTGTGGTTTTCCTGTTATTCCACCATTATCGACAGTGAAAAATTTCTCTTCCTTACAAGCCGCATTTCGCCGACCGCTGCTTTACTCGTGTCGATGACGTTGGGGCAAATAACCCTTATGCGAAGAAAAATCGAAAAAATTGACGATGCGCAAAAAGGCATTTACGGCGAAGAGCGCAAGGGGTTTAAGCAAAAGCTCAGGCTTGCAATGCTAAAAATATCCGTTTTGCTCAGCTGGTCGATGGAAGATTCTGTTCAGACGGCCGACTCTATGCATGCCCGCGGGTATGGTACAGGTAGAATGACCAAAATGAATCCCTATATGTTTAGCAGAAAAGATTATCGGCTTTTGTCCGTATTCGTTTTGTTGTTGGTTCCGACGCTAGTTTTTATTGTTGCGGGCAAAGCGGCATTTATGTTTTACCCGGTAACGGAATCTGTCAAATTTGATACGACATCTGTTATGGCGTATCTTTTCTATTTTGCTTTACTCATCTTGCCTTTACTTGTTGAAATGAAGGGGGCCGTTAAATGGCATTATTACATATCAAGGATTTAAACTTTTCCTACCCAAATGAAACGGCCAAAGCCTTACTAAACATAAATCTCGAAGTGCAAAAAGGCGAATTTCTACTGCTTTGCGGCCCGTCCGGATGTGGAAAAACGACTCTTTTACGGCATATAAAACCCTTCCTTGAGCCGGTAGGGGAAAAAAGCGGTACGATTTTCTTTAATAGCGTTGAAACGGGTCAGATAGAAGAACGAGAAGCAGCTGCAAGAATCGGGTTAATTATGCAAAACCCTGAAAGCCAAATTGTCACTGAAACGGTAAGGCATGAATTGGCGTTTGGGCTTGAGTGTCTCGGCGTTCACCCGCCGCTTATCGCAAAAAGAGTTGCCGAAACGGTGTCCTATTTCGGTCTCGAAGAATTATACAACAAAAAGAACAACGAGCTTTCAGGCGGGGAAAAACAACTTATCAGCATTGCTGCTATCATGTCCATGCGCCCTGAGCTGATTTTGCTTGACGAGCCGGCCTCTCAGCTTGACCCGATAGCTGCCCGCAACCTTTATGATATGCTGCTACGTTTGAACACGGAGCTTGGCATAACGGTTATTTTATCCGAACATAGAATTGACGATGTTTTTGCAATTGCAGACCGAGTTATTGTGATGAACAAAGGGGCGCTTGTTTGTCAAAACACCCCCAAGCAAGCAGCGTTTTTCATGACGGAAACAGCCGATGAAAAAGTCGGGGCTATGCTGCCCATACCTGCAAAAATATACAGAGATATTTCTTCTTTAGTCGAAACGAACGAAATCGAACCGTTGCCAACGGTTGCGACATCGTTTGTGGCCGGAGAAATTCCCGTAACCGTGCGGGATGTAAAACCGTGGTTTGAAGCCATGGCGAAAAAACATCTGCATGATCCCTCGAAAAACAATGAACCGTCAGTTGTTGCCGGTCAAAGAATGAATGATACCAAGAGCATAAAAAATAAAGTTAAACACCGAGCAGATGACTTTATCTGTTTAGACTCTCTGTTTTTTCGCTTTGAGAAAAACTCGGACGACGTGATTCGAAATTTATCTTTAAAAATTAATAAAGGCGAAATTCTTAGTGTGGTTGGCGGTAACGGAGCCGGGAAAACAACTTTGCTTCGCTTAATCTGTGGGATAATAAAACCATACAGCGGTAAAATAAAGTTGCCCGCAAACGGGGTGAACATTGTTTATCTGCCTCAAAACCCGCAAAGTATGTTTGCCTATGACACGGTACTTGAAGATTTACAAAATGTCGAAGGCGGCTTGACCGGCACACAGCGGTTTTTAAAATCAACAGGACTTACCGCTGCAAAGGACAGTGTAATTTCCCCTAAACTACAATCAATCATAGATAGGCTCGACATACACGCAATCATCCGTAAGCATCCGTTCGATTTGAGCTTCGGCGAACTTCAAAGGGCGGCTTTGGCAATGTTGCTTTTAAAAACGCCGAGTGTCCTTTTGCTGGATGAGCCTACAAAAGGTTTGGATATGCTCACCAAAGAAAAAATCGCCCAATTATTGAAGTCGCTTTGTGATGAGGGTTTAACGGTTGTGGCCGTCACCCACGATATTGAGTTTGCTGCGGAATATTCGCACAGCTGTGCGATGCTGTTTGACGGTAGGATTTTGAATGTTGAAACGCCCGAACAGTTTTTCAGCGGCAATATGAGTTACACGACGGTTGCGCATAGAATTGCCGGCAATATATTTACTAAAACAATTACCAGCGAGGAAGTGAAGACGAAGTGGAAAGAATACGCAACAAAACACTGACCAATGCAGTGACTGCCGGCGCAGTGATTGTTTGTGCGGTATTGCTTGTTTTTTATGCCTTTAAAAATAAAACAGGGTACGCGTTGATTTCCGTGGTGATCATCTCCTTGTTCATTGTTCCGTTTTTTTTAAGTTTTGAGCGGCAAAAGCCGAAGGCTAGAGATATTGTTCCGATTGCAGTGATGGCGGCCCTGGGTACCGTCAGCAGAATTGCATTTGCAATGGTTGCGGGCGTTAAACCCACTACCGCAATTGTCATTATTTCCGGTGTTGCATTCGGGCCGCAAGCCGGGTTTTTAACGGGCGCTGTCTCGGCACTTGCATCCAACTTCTTTTTTGGTCAAGGCGCATGGACACCGTGGCAGATGCTGGCCTGGGGACTTTGCGGGCTTTTTGCAGGTATGTTTAAAAATGCAGGTGCCATCAAAGGCACCAAATCACTCATCGCATACGGCGTTTTTGCGGGCTTCATGTTTGGGTTGATTATGAATTGCTGGCATATTATTGGTTTTGTAAACCCCATTACCGTGGGGGCTATTGTAACGACTTTTGTGGCAAGTTTTTATTACGATTTGACACATGTAATTTCCACAGCACTGTTTCTTTTGTTGCTTGGCAATATGTGGCTAAAAAAGCTTGAAAGAATTAAAAGTAAATTTGGCATTATGAGGACGGCTTAAAAATGCAGGAGTAAATGGCGTTGAAAAACTGCTTTTATTCGCGGTGATACTTGTTCTTATAGACGATTTGCTTTACAATAGTTATTAATTTTACATGACTGTTTATTTCCGGAGGGGTTTTAGATTGACATCAAGTAAGCATAAAATAAACGTATCCATCCCGGAAGAAGAGATGGAAAAGCAGCGTGAATATACAGCAATGGCAAAGTCGATTTTGCTCGCTCGCAACGCCTCAAAGCAGCCCTTGGCCTTTGTTCGAACCTTTGGTTGCCAAGGCAATGTTTCGGACTCCGAACGATTAAAAGGGATGCTTATGGATATGGGTTATGGGCTGACCGAAACGGTTGAAGAGGCGGATTTGGCTATTTTCAATACCTGCGCTGTGCGCGAGCATGCACAGGACCGCGTTTTTGGAAATGTTGGTGCTCTTAAACCCCTGAAAGACAAAAACCCTCGGCTCATCATCGCCCTTTGTGGGTGTATGATGCAGCAAGAATATATTGTCGAAAAAATAAAAGAAAGCTATTCGTTCGTTGACCTCGTTTTCGGAACACATGTTTTGCATAGAATGCCCGAGTTCTTGTATACTGCAATCAGCCGAGGGCAAAAAATGTACGAGATTTCTCAAACAGACGGCTTGATTGCCGAGGGGGTTGCACTGCATCGAGACAGTGCCTTTCAAGCTTGGTTGCCTATCATGTACGGGTGTGACAATTATTGCAGTTACTGTATTGTTCCCTATGTCAGAGGCAGAGAAAGAAGCCGAAAATTTGAAGACGTGATGGATGAGGCAAGGGGTCTTATTGCGGCAGGCTATAAAGAGATTACACTCTTAGGTCAAAATGTCAATTCATATGGGAAAAACCTGTATTCGGATATTGATTTTTCGGCGTTATTGGAAAGCATCAATGCCATTGAAGGTGATTTTCTTATTCGTTTTATGACCTCGACCCCAAGGGACTGCAACCGTCGACTTCTTGACACGATGGCTGCTTGCGAAAAAGTTGCAAGGCATATTCACCTCCCCTTTCAAAGCGGCAACAACAGGGTGTTAAAGGCCATGAACAGAGGCTATACGAGAGAAGAGTATTTAGACCTTATCGACTATGCACGTCAAGTTATGCCGGGAGTATCCATTACGAGCGATGTTATCGTCGGATTTCCCGGTGAAAGTGATGAAGAGTTTTGCGATACGCTCTCACTCGTAGAGCAAGTTCAATTTACCTCAATATATACGTTTATTTATTCGCCAAGGCAAGGAACCCTTGCGGCAACGATGCAAGATAATGCAACCCATGAAGAAAAAGTCAGTCGGTTTAAGAGGCTTACAAAACTGCAAGAAGGCATTGCGGGGGAGAGAACCGCATCGATGAAAGGTGAAACCCTTAGAGTGTTGTGCGAATCGGAGAAAAAGCCCGGTTCCGGCATTTTAATAGGGCGAACACAAGGTAATATCATCATTGAATTTGCGGCATCACCGGCGAATATCGGTAGCTATGTGGATGTGCTCGTAACCCAAGCAAGGACATGGATTCTCAAAGGGACTCCGATAAAAATCGAGCAAAAGCCATAAAACCAAACGATTGTATCTATTGTGTCACCTGTAAAAGGATTGACATAAAATAAATTTAAGGAGAAATAAAATGGACTTAATTCAAATGACAAGGGAACTCGGCGAGGCAATACAGCAGGACGAAAGGTATCTCGCGCTCGCAAAGGCAAACGCAGTTAACGAAGCGGATACGCAATTGAACAGCCTAATCGGTGAGATACAGATGATTCAGACAGCCTATCAAAGCGAAGCGGCAAAAGAAGGCGGGGACAAAGAAAAACTCGAAGAGCTTGATAAGCAATTTTCAGAAGTTTATGGCAAAGTTATGGCAAATGAAAATATGCAAACCTTTCAAGAGGCCAGAGAGGCGATTGATGATTTGATGAAAGAAATCACCGGTATTTTGGCTCTTTGTATTCGCGGTGAAGACCCTGCCACGTGCGAGCTTGAGCCTGAGCAAAGCTGCGAAGGTGAATGCTCGTCCTGCTGCAGTGAGTGCGAATAATATAAACGGCGCGGATTTGATTGCGAGGAAAGATTATGGCCCAAGTTACCCCCATGATGAAACAGTATTTCGAGATAAAAGAGCAGTATGCTGATACCATCCTGCTATTTCGTCTGGGCGATTTCTACGAAATGTTCTTTGATGACGCCAAGCTCGCTTCTCGTGAGCTGGAACTGGTTCTAACCGGGCGTGACTGGGGGCAACAAGAGCGCGCGCCCATGTGCGGCGTGCCTTTTCACAGCGCAGATTCCTATATTGCCCGCCTTGTCGCAAACGGTCATAAGGTTGCCATTTGTGAACAGATCGAAGACCCTGCACTCGCAAAAGGACTCGTTCAACGCGATGTGGTTAGGGTTTTAACACCCGGCACAGTAATCGAAAGCAGTATGCTTGATGAGGGACGTAACAATTACCTCGCTTGCGTTTATTTAAACTCCGAAAAAGCGGGGGTCTGTTTTGTCGATGTTTCCACAGGTACGCTGCATTTAACTCAACTTGCCGCGCCCGGTTTGATGACAAAAGTCGTTAATGAACTTGGGCACTACAGACCCTCCGAGATTATTTGTAATGACGATGCATCTTTAATAAAAAGGATCAAAGAATACATGAACAGCGTGAAAGAGACGGTTCTCGAAACACGTGCCGAAGAGGATTTTGATTACACTTCATGCTCAAAAATAGTCTTGACTCACTTTCAGGCGGAAAACCTTGAAAAGCTTGGGTTGGAAAGTTTCGCGGAATCCGTTTGCTCCCTTGGTGGCGCTCTGGCCTACTTGTTTGAAGTGCAAAAGTCGGACCTAAAAAATATCAACAGCATCGACTTTTACAATGATGCCCAGTTTATGCGCTTGGATGTCTCGGCTCGGCGTAATTTAGAACTTGTTGAAACCATTCGGAACAGGGAGAAAAAGGGTTCCTTGCTCTGGGTTATGGACAAGACAAAGACCTCCATGGGTAAACGATTGTTGCGAAACTGGTTGGAGCAGCCCATCCTTAGTTTGGCAAAAATCACCAGGCGGCACAGCGCTGTCGGTGAGCTATATGCAAACTCTGTTGTGAGACAGGATGAAATGATTTTGCTCTCAAGCGTCCATGATGTGGAGCGACTGATGGCCCGTATCGTTTACGGCACAGCCAACGCGAAAGAAATAAGAGCGTTGGTTACAACGATAAAGGTTTTACCGCAGATACGCGAACCTTTGGAATCATGCAAATCCGCCATGCTGGCGGACATTTATCAAGACATAGATTTACTCGCTGATATTGAAACGTTGATTGATGAAGCCATCGCAGAAGACCCGCCTTTTACCACCAGGGAAGGTGGCATGATTCAAGACGGCTATAATGCCGAGCTCGATTCTTTGCGGGCTATTTCCGATGATGGAAAGGTTTATATTGCATCGATTCAAGCCAAAGAACAAGAAAAAACCGGCATAAAAAAGTTAAAAATCGGCTACAACAGAGTATTCGGGTATTTTATAGAGATACCGAACTCTTTTAAAGATTCGGCGCCCGATGAATACATACGTAAACAGACTTTGGCAAATTGTGAGCGATATATAACGCAAGAACTCAAAGAATTGGAATCAAAAGTGCTCGGTGCGCAAGAACGGATTGTTAAGCTTGAGTATGAGCTGTTTGTTGAAGTACGCGAACAGATTGCCGAACAGTACGATAGAATTCAAAAATCAGCTTGCGCATTGGCTACGCTCGATACCTTGTGCTCACTCGCCCAGGTGGCCGCAGCAAATAATTACATTTGCCCCGATATGAGCACGGGCTATGAGATCGAAATAAAAGACGGCAGGCATCCTGTCGTCGAGCTGGTGCTTGACGCGGCTCCGTTTGTGCCGAATGACACGTCTCTTGACTGTACGGATAACCGTTGCGCTATCATTACCGGTCCCAATATGGCGGGCAAATCAACCTTCATGCGTCAAGTGGCTTTAATTGTTCTAATGGCTCAAATGGGCAGTTTTGTACCGGCTTCAAGTGCCAAAATCGGAATTGTTGACAGCATTTTCACACGTATAGGCGCATCGGACGATTTATCGGCAGGGCAGTCTACTTTTATGGTTGAAATGAGCGAAGTTGCTCAAATCCTTAAAAATGCAACAGCAAGTAGCTTAATTATTTATGACGAAATCGGAAGAGGCACGTCAACATTTGACGGTATGAGTATCGCAAGGGCTGTACTCGAATACACGACTGATAAAAAAAAGCTTGGCGCAAAAACATTGTTTGCAACGCATTACCACGAACTGACGGAACTTGAAGAGCACCTTGAAGGGGTAAAGAATTATAATATTGCCGTAAAAAAAAGAGGCGATGAAATTACATTTTTGCGACGGATTGTAAGAGGCGGGGCAGATCAGAGCTATGGAATAGAGGTAGCAAAGCTCGCGGGCGTTCCAAATGCTGTTGTCAACAGGGCAAAAGTTATTTTAAAAGATTTGGAAGAGGACGACACCCAAAAACCAAGCGTGCCTCAAAAATCTTTGCTTCGTGAAACGGAAGAAGCGCAGGTTTCCTTCCACACAAACGCCGCAAATTCTGTTATAGACAGACTAAAGAAGATGGATATTAATACGTTAACACCCATTGAGGCTATGGGAATCCTCTACGAACTGGCTAGAGAGGCTGAAAGTTTATGAACAAGATAAAAGTTCTTTCAAGACAAGTTGCCGAGCTTATTGCAGCCGGTGAAGTGGTTGAACGCCCTGCCTCGGTTGTTAAAGAAATAATGGAAAACGCTATTGACGCGGGTGCGTCGTCAATTACCATCGAAATCAAAAACGGCGGTATCACTTTTATAAGAATTACCGACAATGGGTCAGGCATAGCCAAAGAGGATGTAGCCAACGCCTTTAAAAGCCATGCTACAAGCAAAATAAACACGGTACTTGATCTTGATTCTATAGCAACACTCGGCTTCAGGGGGGAAGCACTCGCGTCCATCGCCGCTGTCTCAAAAGTTGAGTTATTAACCAGAACCGCCGATGAAAAAAACGCAACACGTTACTGTATTGAAGGCGGCGAAGAGGTTTTACTGGATGATGCGGGCAGTCCTAAAGGAACGACTCTGATTATTCGTGATCTTTTTTACAACACACCGGCGCGCATGAAATTTTTAAAAAGAGATGTTACGGAAGCAAATGCGATTGCAGGCGTTGTTGACAAAATCGCTCTGTCACACCCTGAGGTTGCTGTCAGGTTTATCCGTGATGGAAAACAAACCCTCCTAACACCCGGTGATGGGGAATTGACGAACACCATTTACAGTATTTTTGGCAAAGAGTTTGCCGATAGTCTTATTCCGGCAGAGTATGCGCTTGAAAATGTTAAGGTTAGCGGCTATGTGTCCAAACCGCTTTCCGCGCGTTCAAACAGAAGCATGCAGTTTTTCTTTTTAAATGGCAGGCTTATTAAAACAGTCACCGGCATGACCGCTTTGGGTGAGGCCTATAAAAATGCAATAATGGTCGGCAAATTCCCGGCTTGCGTTTTGAATATCGAGATAGCGCCGGATATGGTGGATATTAATGTACATCCCGCAAAAATCGAGGCAAGGTTTGTGAATGAAAAGCACTTATTTAACGCTGTTTATTATTGCGCGAAAAACGCAATCGGCACCGGAGACACCAGGCCAAGCATCGAACTAACAAAAACGGCCGCCGCACAATATATTAAGGCTGTTGAACAAGTGCAGCAAATGAGTTTACCGGTCAAAAAAGATGATTTTTGGGTGCACAAACCGTTTGATGGTAAAAAAAGCGCACGCGTAAATATTGATATTAATCCCGAAGACGAAGTCGAGGGTTCGGATACAAACCGAGTTGATATATCAAAGGGGGAAAACTCCCTTTCAGCTGTAGCGTGTGAGCCGGCAGAGCCTTATAAACCATCACAGAAGACACAGGAAGTTACGGCTACAGGAGAAATACAGGACACGGGACAAAGTGCTGTTCCGCAAGAGCAAACTCATCGCTTGGATGAGCTTGAGCAACAGGTGGAAACACCCCTGCACCATACGTTGAACGAGGAACCCGTTGAGTTGATCGGAGAAATTTTCAACACCTATATAATCGCACAAATCAAGGATAAAATACTCATCATTGATAAACACGCCGCTCATGAGAGGATAATTTATAACAGGCTGATAGCCGAAAAACAGGCAGATTCACAGCAATTATTGCTCGCCCCCATTACCGTTACGTTGAGCAAAGAAGAATATTCCGCAGTGCTTGAACATCTGGACATGTTTAAACAAGCTTGTTTTGAAATCGAAGATTTTGGCCAGGGGATGCTTATCGTGCGGGAATGCCCTATGATGATTGAAGTAGGGGATATACAAAATATAGTTGCGGAGATTGCCGGGAATCTGCTCAACAACAAAACAAGTTTTGACACAAATAAGCTGGAGAGCCTATATCAATCCATCGCTTGCCGTGCCGCTATTAAGGCCGGTGATTTTACATCGGATTTTGAAAGAAAACGTTTTGTATATTATTTGTTAAAAACACCGAACATTCGTTACTGCCCTCACGGCAGGCCTGTTTACATCGAGATGAAGCGAAGCGAGCTTGAAAAAAGCTTCGGCAGGTCGTAGACATACTGGAGGGGTAAAAATCGAAATAGAAATTGAGCAGAAAAAAATTCCTGTTGTTGCGGTGGTCGGACCCACAGCGTCCGGCAAATCAACCCTAGCTATAGAACTTTGCAAAAAACTAAACGGAGAAGTCGTGTCCGCGGACTCCATGCAGATATATAAAAAAATTGCCATTGCGACAGCAAAGCCGGCCGCTGACGAAATGCAAGGCGTTGCTCACCATCTTATCGGTATTATTGAACCGGAAGACAATTTTAGCGTTGTGCAGTTTCGCGCATTGGCAGGGGATTGCATCAATCAAATCATGGGGCGCGGCAATGTCCCCGTGATTGTCGGTGGAACCGGGCTGTATGTTGACGCTCTGCTCCAAAACATTGAATTTCCGGATGTTAAATCAGATTTTTTGTTGCGCGAAAACCTACGCTTGAAAGCGCAGGGGGAAGGTGCAAGGGTCTTGCATGACGAGCTGATGAATATTGACCCTGAAACGGCAACTAAAATTCACACGAATGATGTCGGCCGAATCATCAGAGCACTTGAACTGTATTATACAACAGGGCAAAAGCCTTCCGTCTATGCGCGCTTATCAAGGTTAAAATCTTCGCCATATGCTCCTGTAATGATTGGCCTTAACTATAGAGACAGACAACATTTATATGACCGTATTGACAGCAGAGTTGACGAAATGGTTGAAAAAGGCCTTCTTGAAGAGGCTAAGATGTTTTATAAGACTTATGCATCGGGCACATCACAGCAAGCCATTGGATACAAAGAGTTGTTTGCCTACTTTGAGGGGCAAAACACCCTTGACCAAGCGCTCGAAAAGCTCAAGCGCGATACCAGGCGTTACGCGAAGAGACAGCTTACCTGGTTTGGGAAAAATGAGGACATTCACTGGATTTACAGGGATGAATTTAAAACGAACAAAGAAATTACCGCTGAAGCCCTTGGCATGATTGAAGAGAGCGGAGTTTTAAGAGGTGAGATAGGGTCTAATGAAAAGTAAAACAAAAAACATCCTGTTTGCGGTTACGGCAGCCCTTGCCTTGCTTTTGATATATGGCGTATTTGGCAATAAGGCTACCCCTGTAAAAACGGAAGTAGTGTATGAAAAAGCGGTTGTAACAACTATAGACACTCGAATCTTTGTCGTCAGGGATGAAAAAGTTATCAGCAAGGGCGCCTCTGTAGCAACGATACCCATGGTACAAGACGGCGATAAGGTAGCTAAAGGAGATTTATTTTCTATCGTGTGCGATAGTACCGAGGATGCGTCTGCTTATTTAGAGGCAGAAAAAATCAGAGGTAAAATCCAACGCTATGAGCAATTTAGCAACAAACAAAGTTTAAGTGCGATTGATATTGAGAAACTCGACAAAGAGATTGACTTGCTTTTTACCAACATGTTAGACTGCGCAAATAAGCAAAACTTCAGCGATTATACCCGGTTTGCGGACAGTTTAAAAGATAAACTGACAAACAGACAAATCGCAGTTGGTGTGCAGAACATTGATCTTGATGCCAAGATAACTGCTTTAAAATCAAAGCTTGCAGAACTTGAGGTGAAGGAGCTAACAACGAGGAAGCTTTTTTCCGACCACGCGGGGTATTATGTGAGCAAGTTGGATGCAAATGAAAGCATAATCCCTTACAGCAATATTAATGATGTTACCCCAGCGCAAATTGAACAAGCTATCATCGGTGCGGAAAACAGTTCTATATCTGAAAAATCGGGCAAGATAATAAGCAGTTTCAATTGGTATTTACTCGCCGCTGTTAACAATGAGCAAGTAACTGACCTTATAATTGGGGACAAAAAAGAGCTTTTGATCGGCAAAAATGGAGAGATTGCATTGCTTGCAACCGTACATGCTATCAATCGTGTCCCCGGCGAAAAAACCGCTATCGTGTTCATATGCAATCAAATGAATGAAACATATGCAAATTTGAGAGCTGAGGATGCTAAAATTGTATTGAGCACCTACACCGGTTACAAAATTAACAATGCAGCGATAAGAACAAAGGATAATGTCAAAGGCGTATATGCAGTGAGGAACAATGTCGTCGTCTTTCGGAAACTTAATCTTTTAGAATCGCACGAAACCTACAGCATTGCAGAAATACCTTCGAGCAAATCGAGTGGCGACGCTTATAAAAGCATTCAATTGTATGATGAAATTATTGTGGAAGGGAAAAATCTTTATGAAGGAAAAATTGTCAAAAGATAAGAGGATGACTTCCATTGAAGAAAACATCAAACACATGAACGAAAATGTTGCGCAAGCAGCGTTAAAGTCCGGTAGAAAACCGCAAGACATACAGATTATGGCTGTAACAAAGACGGTTGAGCCGATTTATATTAACCATGCTATTTCGTGTGGGATAAAGCTCATCGGTGAAAACCGCGTGCAAGAATACCTCGGTAAAATTGAAGCGCTTGCTTTGGATAGCTGTCAGGCGCACCTAATCGGCCACTTGCAGACCAATAAGGTCCGACAAATAATCGGAAAAGTCTCTATGATTCAATCTGTTGACAGTGTGAAAATAGCCAAAGAAATCGGTAAAAGGAGCTTGGGTGCAGGAATTATAACCCCCGTGTTGATGGAGGTTAATGTCGCTGCGGAACCCGGCAAATTTGGGTTCACAATGGACTCTGCTATTGAAAAAGCTTATGAGATTGCCGAAATAGAAGGCATAGAACTTAGTGGGATGATGACAATTCCGCCCATATCCGATGATGAAAAGATAATTCGGCAAAATTTTTCAAATATAAAGGCTCTGTTTGTTGACATTCGGGACAAAAAAATACATAATGGTAGCATGAAAATATTATCTATGGGAATGACCGGCGATTATCGACAAGCAATTATGGAAGGTTCAAACCTAATAAGAGTCGGGTCAGCAATTTTTGGTATAAGAGAATAATAAATTTAGGAGGAAGAAAAGATGGCATGGCTTGAAAAAGTAAGGAAATTCATCAACACGTCAGAAGAAGAGTACGAGGATTGTGAATTCGATCCTACCGAAGGTTCCATCGCTTACGAGACAAAGAGACCAAGGTATGAAGAAACCGACTTTCACACAACATCTCCAAACCCTTCCACTACAAAAGAAACAAACGGCAACATTGTTGACTTTAATTCCTCAAGTTCAAAACCACATGTTGTATTTAAAAAACTTGACCGTTATGAAGATGCTGCCGACGTAGCGGATGTCTTGGGCGAAAAACGCATAGTAGTACTTAATTTGGAAACATGTCAGCCGGATATTTCCAGGCGTATCATCGACTTCCTTTATGGGGTTGCCTATGCGAACAATGGAGAACTTAAACGCATCGCAGGCAGAGCATACATCATTACACCTTATAATGTTCCTTTAACAGGTGAGCTGCTTGACGAGGTAGATACGTCGAACATCGGGATTACTTTCTAAATAAAAATTGGAGGAGCAACTTTATGCTTACACCTGCTCAAATACGTAGTCACAGGTTTATCTCTGCAGTTCGCGGCTCCTATAAAGCCGAAGAGGTTGATTCTTTCTTCAAAGATGTTGCCGCTTCATATGAGCAAGCTTTCAGAGAAAACGCTGAACTCATTAAAAAAATTAGCGTCCTTGCACAGAAGGTGGAAGAATACCGCACTGAGGAAGATAACATCAAAGCCACCCTCCTTACCGCACAGCGTGTGGCAGATGAAATGACCCTTGACGCGCAAGAAAAATCAGCCCAAATGCTCCAATCGGCGACAGAGCAACTTGAGTATGCGCAGTCGAGTTCCAAGGTGAAGGCTCAGATTGTTATGGATGAAGCCACTAAAAATTCGCGGGATATAATTTCTGAAGCGGAGGATAAGGCAAGACAAACTTTAACACACGCTACCCAAAAGGCGGAAGAACTGTTAGCGGAATCAAAAAGAGAATCTGTTGAGCAACTTGAAAAAATTAACGCTCAGATTCAAAAAGAAAATCTTTGTCTAGAAATCCTTAAAAAAGAGGCCGCTTCTTTCAAGGCGAGTCTTAAAGAACAATACAGGCAGCACTTAGAGTTTATTGAAGAACTCCCCGCTGCCGTCGCGGCAACAATTAGCCCCGGGGTCACCCAACAGGATGAGCGCCAAGAAGTAGCCGAATCATTGACAGATGACATAAGCACCGAAGAAGAATGGTTTGATGAGCAAGATGACGTTGCTTGTGAAGATGAGATAGAATCAGACAGCGAAGACGAGGATGCTTTGGAAGACGAGAATGAGCCGCCTTGCGAACAAGTGCAAGTGGCACAAGCCCCCGAAATTCAACAAGAAGACACTGATGACGGTATTGATGAAATCAAAGACTTTCTTTTTGAAAGTGAAGACCCCGTCGCGGAGAACATCACTAGCGAACAAGAAGACCCACAAACTGATTTTTCCGATGACGACAGCGAGAGAGAGTCTCAAGCACCTTGGGAATCGTCACAAACTGATATAGATGACGACGAGCACATGAATGGTGAAGAAACCGAAGACGACGAGGAAACCGACGAAGACGAGGAAACCGACGAAGACGACGAAGATGCCGAAGAAACGGATGAAGATGGATTGCCAAATTTATTCAGTTTACGCAAAATGGCAATGGCACAGCAACAAGAATTGAGCACTGCCGATACCGATGCTGTGCTTGATGACTCGGATGAGGGTATGGAGCATACGGCAACGGATGAAATGAAGGCTGAACGAATCGACGAGAATGTAGAAGTTGCACACACACATGACGAAGACGACGTGACCGGAGACGATGAGTCCGAAGACGACGGCTTCAAAGTTTACCTTGAAAATCTTGATGCAGACGATGATGTTTTATCGGGTGATTCGCATGAAGATACAAGTGAAAGAAACACTCTGTTTGAGACGGTTGAATATGATGACGATGATGAAAGCGATGATGATAGCGAAGAAGGCGGACAACCGCGGTTTAAAGGTTTCTTCAAAAAATAAGCACGAGGTATTTTAATGACCCGGATTATTACATTGGCAGTGATTGCCTTCCTGGCCGGTATCGATCAAATTATAAAAATTGCGGTAGTGAAAAACATCATGCCCGTAGGAGAACTCCCTGTTATAAGAGGCGTTTTACAGTTTCGTTATATTGAAAACACGGGCGCTATATTTGGTTCTTTGGAAAATTTTACAACGATTCTCACTGTTTTGACCACTATTATCCTTGCGGGCTGTATTTTTTTGCTGATGTCAAAAAAAATCAACAATAAATTTCTGTTTTCGTGTTTGTTGCTTATCGTTTCAGGTGGGATCGGTAACCTTATCGATAGAATAGCCAGAGGTTATGTTGTTGATTACATCGAACTGTTGTTTGTTAATTTTGCTATTTTTAATTTTGCCGACTGCCTTGTAACAGTCGGTGCGTTTTCAATGATGGGCTATTTGATAATGGATTTAATCAGAGATTTAAGGGATTCTAAAAATGAAGAGCTTTAGTTTTACGGTTGACAATCTATCCGCTGGGCAAAGGATTGACGTAATAATCTCAGGCTTATTTAAGGATTTCACCCGTAACCATATACAAAAAACAATCGAACAGGGCAATGTTGCGGTTGATGGAAAAATAGTGGATAAAAGCTTTAAACCGAGTTTGGGGAGCTTTGTTGAGTTTTCGGTGGCTGAAACGCCGAAATTATATGTAGTAGCACAGCAAATTCCCCTTGACATAAGATATGAAGACGCGGATTTACTCGTTGTCAACAAACCAAAGGGGATTGTGGTTCATCCGGGGGCAGGGAATCTGGACGGTACACTTGCCAATGCACTGATGAATTACTGTAAAGGCGGCCTTTCCGGCATAAACGGCAACATACGCCCCGGCATCGTGCACCGTATAGATAAAGACACCAGCGGCTTATTGCTTGTCGCAAAAAATGATTTTGCCCATAAATCTCTTGCTGCTCAGCTTAAAAATCATACCGTTTCGCGCGAATACAAGGCGGTTGTTCATGGTTGCCTCAAACAAAACGAAGGTACGATTGAAGCACCGATAGGCCGCAACATTAAAGACAGAAAAAAAATGTGTGTCACACAAAAGAACTCAAAGAAGGCGATAACTCATTATAGGCTTATTGAACAAATGAAGGAGTTCTCATACATTGCTGCGAGGCTTGAAACAGGTAGAACGCACCAAATACGAGTTCACATGGCCAGTATAGGGCATCCGGTTGCAGGCGACTTGGTTTACGGCCCACACAAGGGGATCAAGTATTTAAACGGGCAGTGCCTCCACGCGGCAACGATTGGGTTTGAACACCCTCGGGACGGGCGATATATAGAAATTTCAGCAGAACTCCCGCCGTATTTTGAAGATTTCTTAAGGAGGATAAAAGATTAATGGTCCCACCAGTAACCTCGGATTTTTCTCATTGGCTTGTTGTTTCAGATATTGATGGTACGCTCAACGACAAGTTTAGGAGACTTCCCGATAGAAATTTGAAAGCCATAGAACATTTTGTGCAAAACCTAGGTGGCCATTTCACCTTAGCGTCCGGTAGAAGTGTTCCGTCCCTCGAAAAACATTTTAATCGTCTACCGATAAAAAATACCCCTGCAATCGTCTTAAACGGCGCCGGTATCTACGATTTTAATTTAAATAAAATGATTCACTTTAATGCAATAAACGAAGCCGGAATGGAAATTGTCAAGAAAGTTCACGCGAAGTTTCCTTTTTTGGAAATACAGATATGTACCAAAGATAATATATATATGTTAAATGCGCTTATCTTTGGCCCCGCAATAGTCGGTGCTGACAAACTTCCGCATAAACGCTGTAAACGATTGGAAGAAGTTCCGGCAAACGATTGGGGCAAAGTTATATTTATGGGACTACCTCCGATACTCAAGAAAGTCATCGCATATGCGCATAGTTTGGATGACGGGCAAGTTCATTTCATGTCATCTTCGATTGTTACGTATGAAATGCTCGCCAAAGATACGCACAAAGGCACCGCTGTAAAAAAACTAGCAGAAATGATGAATATAAAGTATAAGCATACAGCGGCTATAGGGGATTATTTCAACGATTATGATATGTTGGGCTGTGTATTTTTACCCGCTGCGTGTAAGCAAGCTCCGAAAGAAATTCATGACATTGTAAAGTTCCACGCATGCCACTGCAACAAAGGAGCTGTTGCAGACTTATTGGAATACATAGAAAGAAAATATTGAAAGAAAATGGGGGTGGCTGTTTTGGATGAAATAGTCAAAAAGCAGTTAAAAATTAGGGCTTGCAAGGTGCGAATGGGTATTATAGAAGCAGTTTACAACGCAAAATCCGGTCATCCCGGTGGCTCGTTGTCTATAGCGGATATTTTGACATACCTGTATTTTAATCGGATGAATGTGGATGCGGAAAATCCCAAATGGGAAGATCGTGACCGCTTGGTCTTATCAAAAGGTCATGTAGCACCGGCTCTTTACTCTGTGCTCGCACAGAAAGGGTTTTTCCCGGTTGAAACGCTTAAAACTTTACGTAAAAGCGACTCAATGCTTCAAGGGCACCCAAGTATGAAACTGACGCCGGGTGTGGATATGAGTACCGGTTCTTTGGGTCAAGGGCTCTCGGTAGCAGCAGGCATGGCGCTCGGAGCACAAATTGGTGATAAGAGCTTTCGGGTTTATGCGATTTTGGGCGACGGTGAAATACAAGAAGGTCAGATTTGGGAAGCGGCCATGTATTCCGGCGCCAAACACCTGGATTTACTAACCGCTGTTGTTGATAATAATAACCTGCAAATTGACGGTTCCATCGAAGAAGTCAACTCGCCTTACCCGATACCGGAAAAGTTTAAAGCCTTTGGGTGGAATGTTATAGAAATAGACGCTCACAATTTTGATGAAATTGACGCAGCTTTCAAGGCAGCCGCCGAATATAAAGGCAAACCTACAATGATTGTTGCGAAAAGTATAAAAGGCAAGGGCGTTTCTTTCATGGAAAACGATTACAAATGGCATGGCTCGGCGCCGAATACCGAGCAATATGAGCAGGCAATGCGTGAACTGAATGCCGCGCTTGCAGAATTGGAGGCATAGATTATTATGAGTGATATCATTAAAACCGCTACACGTGATGCTTATGGCAAAGCGTTGGTCGATTTAGGGCGAGTAAACGAAAAAGTAATTGTTCTGGATGCTGACCTTTCGGCGGCAACAAAAACAATTATGTTTAATAATGCGTACCCTGATCGTTTTTTCAATACAGGGATTGCCGAAAGCAATATGATTTGCGTTGCAGGCGGTCTTTCGACCTTAGGCTACACTGTTTTTGCAAGCTCTTTTGCGATGTTTGCAACCGGGCGTGCTTTTGAACAGGTTCGCAACTCTTTAGGCTATCCACATCTAAATGTTAAAATTGGGGCTACCCATGCGGGTATTTCTGTGGGAGAGGACGGTGCAAGCCATCAGTGTAATGAAGACATTGCATTGATGCGGACCATTCCGGGAATGGTTATCATCAACCCGGCAGATGATATCGAGGCAAGAGCAGCTGTTTTTGCTGCTGCTGACTATGTTGGCCCCGTTTATCTTCGTTTTGGCAGACTGGCGCTCCCAAGAATAAATGAAGAGGATTATAAATTTGAAATTGGTAAGGCTGTCAAATTATGTGAAGGCAAAGATGTCACTATTATCGCAACCGGACTTATGGTCAACGAGGCTTTAATGGCAAAAGAAAGTCTTGCGAATGAAGGGATATCTGCCGCAGTTTTAAATATGCATACCATCAAACCGATTGACAAGGCCGCTATTATTGCCGCTGCAAAAGAAACCGGGGCAATCGTTACAGCGGAAGAACATTCCGTTATCGGCGGCCTTGGTGGCGCAGTCACGGAGGTTGTGTGTGAAAGTGTGCCGGTTCCGGTGTTGAGGGTTGGCGTTGAAGATGTATTCGGCCGTTCAGGCCCGGGTGCTGAAATGCTGCATATATACGGACTGGATGCCGCCAATATTGTCGAAAAGGCAAAGAATGTAATCGCTATGAAATGACACATTTTAGAGCGATTCAATAAGTTGGGGTTGAGGATGTGATGCAGTTTAAATATGACATCGGTTTGAACAATACCTCGGAAGAGTTGGAGGGCAAGGAGATAACGCCCAAAAATGAAAATAAGCGTATTTTGATCATTGTTGGTCTGCTTCTTGTTGCCGTTTTAGTGCTTGTGTTGTTGTATTTTTTTGCATCACAAGCACAACAAAAAAATGACAGTTATTACGCAGTGGTTTTTTCGAAATCGGATGGAGATTTTTTTAACAGCAGCAAAGGTGGGTTTGCGCTAAACAACAGCGCCGGCAAAAAACCTATTATTACCAAAGACAGCAAAAGTTTGTTGTATTTTACTGTTTCCGGCGTTTCCGGCAATAGATTCGATTTGCATTGTTGCGACCTTACCAGCAAAATTCAAATAAAAAAACGTGGTTTTGTCGTCGATACCGGCATCAGTGGTGATATTAAGGTGAATGAGGTTGGCAGTCATCTTATTTACTCAAAGAAAAACGACTCAACCGGTGAAGTCTATTTTTATCTTTTCAATATAAAAAGTAAGAAGTCATTAAAGTTTGACAATAATATCAAAGAAATATTTCTCCTATCGTCTGAGGACGGGGTATATTACACGAAAATAAAAGATTCCAAGACAGTTCTATATAAATATAGTTTTTATGATGAACCTCAACTTGTTGCACAATCAATAAAAAATGTATCTTTTTTTACGGCAAATGGGGAAAACACTTTGTTAGTTGAGACATTTGAAGAGGAACAAACTGCTTTTGGAGTAAGCATCATTGAAGGATTAGAAGATATAAAAGTGGTTTCCACGGGTGTTGCGCAAGTCCTTTATAAGGAGTTTACTCACGGCGGTAATCTTTACTTTTTCAAATCAAACCCGGAAAAAACCGCTTGGGATGAAATTATCACAGACGATTTGATAAAAACGGACGAACAACTATCTCAGCCGAACCGTGATGACTACGGCTCAATTTTTGGATATTCTTATCTGTATAACAAAGCCGTTGCCGCCTATCAAGAAAAAATCAACAGAGATGACCTAAGAGCGTCCATCAGCAGAACAGTCTCTGCGGAAAACCTTGGGTCAAAAGGAATGGATTGTTTCGTCTATAATTCAAATGAAACCACAAAAATTGCACAAAACACGGTGCCTGAAAATATATTTGCCGTATCGGCTACAGGGGAACCTGCAGTGGTTTTTGAAAAATTTGACTACGAGCAAAGCGAAACTACTTTTTCAAAACTTTCAAAGATGTTTTCCTCCCAAGGGTTGGCAGATGTAACAGAATACGCTATGGAAGTTATTCGTAAAGCAACCGCATCGCAGGGGGCGCACATTGCCTTTACTGTGAACAATTCTGTCAGCCAAAGCCTTAACATCACCCAAGCGGAAGCACAAGGGTGCACATTTAGATTTTCGACAACCGGTAAATCATTATTTGTTATCATGAAAGATGCAAAAGTATTTGATTCTACGTTTTTTAAATATGATAATATCAACGGAACCTTATCAAAACGCGAGGTTATTGATGTCAGTATTTCAAGTTTCGATTTTGCCGGCGATTTTATTTGGTACCATAAGACAGAAAAAGAGTCGAACGAGGGGGCTCTTTATTTCTACTCAAATGGGACAAAAAAACAGGTGATTGGCTCCGTATTTTCTTTTATCTGCTTTGAAAACGGTGAAACCTTAATATTCAGAGATAAAAAACAAAACCAAAGCGAGCTTTATGCCGACATGTACATATACAGCGATGAAAATTGTATTCTGATTGATGAAAATGTTGATTTGAATCATTTGAGGTATAAAAATTCAAGAGAATTTGTATACATTAAAAATTATGACCAAGCAGCCGGCGGCGACCTTTATGTTTATGTAAACGGCAAACATCATCTTGCCGCACAAGGCGCAAACGAGATTCTCTTGTTTTAATTTCAAAAGAAAGGGTGTCTGGCAATGAATGAAGATATTTTGATAAAAAGTGTTCTTTTTGGCGGATTTGATAAAAATGAAGTTCTCAAACATATTGAAAAAATTCAATCGGAGCATTATGACGAATCTGAATTGATAAAGCGAAAAGATGAAGAGGTTGAAGCGCTTAAAGAAAAAGCTGCTCAATTTGAAGACAAACTTGCCAGCGAACACAGACGATTTTCAGCTTTGGCCGCTTTGAATGACGAGTATTGTGAGAGAATATATAATCTGGAAGAACAGCTGAAAGACCAACATGCCCGTTTTGAAGGCATTCAAGAGGATTGCGACAGGCTGAAGAAAGTAGAAGCACAAATAGGCGCTCTACTGGTAGATGCCGTTTTATATTCGGATAAAATGACAGAAAAAGCAAAAATAGCCGCAACAAATATAACCGCTGATGCAAAGAATGCGCTTGTAACGACCGCCCAGGGCGTTAGTGAGCTGAGTTCTGAAATTGTAGAGATTTCAAACGGCTTCGGTGACGATATCACAGCCTTGGTTGAAAAGGTAGAGAGCCTTTCCGCAAGCTTGTCGCTTTTTGCTGACCGATTTGAATCCGAATGTGATCTTAGCAGTGAAAAGCCGTATGACACACAAGAAGTTTTCGAACATTTCTTTGCGCACTACAATGAAGACAATAATGACGCCGAAGAAGAAATTATTACAGACGACGTAACGCAAGAGACTGAGTTAACGCAGGAGACTGAGTTAACGCAAGAAGCTGAGTTACCACAAGAACCTGAGTTACCACAAGAAGCTGACGAGAGCAAGCCCGCAGAATACCAAGTAACCGAAACCGATGAAATAGTTACCGAAAACGAAAACCACAATGAACCGGCTCTTTCCGATACCGAAGAAAAGGTTGTTGACGATTTAAATCAAACTGACGAAGACGACGAAGACGACGAAGACGAAGTAACGGATATTTGGGCATATGAGAAGGATGACGAGGCCCAACAGGTCGATTTGCCGACATGGGACGATACAAACATCGATGCACAAACCGACTTGACCACAACAGAGCCCCAAACAGACGAAGTTGAAACCGAGGAAACCCTAGAAATATCTGAACCGGAATCTGTTGAACAAGCTAATCACGAAGAACTCTCCGACGTGCCCGAAGACCTGATAGAACCGGAAGAACTAAAAGAAGCCGAAGAACCAGACGAAGCCGAAGAACCGGAAGATTTGGAAGAATCGAAAAAATCGGAACAACAGGAAGAGCCCGTAGAGCCCGAAAACACAGAAGAACTTGAACAAGAGGGTAACCTTCCTGACGAGCAAGCTACCGAAAGTGATATGTCGGAAGAGCTCGACGATATGGATGATATGCATGATTCGCAGGAATTGCAAGGATCGCAAACGCCTGAAATGACTGTTGAACCTAACGAAACTGAAAAAACTGAAATGGAGAACGATAGCGTAACCCCAGATGCAACAGGGTTAAAAGCAAGCACCTCTCATGATATCAGTGAAAGCGATATTGACGAGCTCCTTCGCCTTTTCTCGAATGACAACGACATGACAGCCGACTGAAAAACGGCAAATTTAAAGGTAAGGGATTATCATGCAAGACATTAGAATTAATACAAATGAATTGAGCAGTTGCATTAGAGAGCTTAAAGCCGGTCAAAGAGTCCTTCTTTCCGGAACAGTATATACCGCCAGAGATGCAGCTCACAAACGCCTTTTTGAATTACTTCAAAAAGGCTCTACTTTGCCTTTTGACTTAAGCGGGGCTTGTATCTATTATGCAGGTCCAACACCCACTCCGCCCGGCGCGATTATCGGCAGCTGTGGCCCGACAACTTCCGGTAGAATGGATGTTTTTACACCGACGTTGATAAAAAACGGTCTTGTGGGTATGATAGGTAAAGGTAGGCGTAGCGATGAGGTCTGCAAGGCGATAGAAGATTTTGGAGCCATATATTTTTGCGCTGTTGGTGGTGCGGGCGCACTCGCTGCCAAAAGCGTAACCGCTTGTGAAGAAATTGCTTTTATGGACTTAGGCTGTGAAAGCATAAAAAAACTGACTTTTAAAGATTTTCCTCTTATAGTAGCTATCGATGCAAAGGGCGGGAATCTGTTTATACGTAAGAAAGATTAAATGGAGGGGTATGAATGGAAATAATTAACGAAATCGCGCAAAGAATTCGTACGCTCAGGGATATCTGCGAGTTTACCGTTGAGGAGATGGCAGAGGTAACAGGCTGTACTGTTGACGAGTATATACTTGCGGAAGCGGGCAAAGTGGATTTTTCTTTTACTTTTATTTTTAAATGCGCAGAAAAATTTAAAGTGGATATGGTTGAGCTGTTAACCGGTGAGAATCCTCGTTTATCCTTTTACTCAATAGTCAGAAAAGGGGAAGGATTACCCATAAAACGTCGTTCGGGCTTTAACTATTACCACCTTGGCTACCGTTTTAAAGACAAACTTTGTGAGCCATTTTTGGTGACGGCGCCTTTTTCTCAAAAGGAGCAGGATAATCTGATTGCCCTGTCAACCCATGAAGGTCAGGAGTTTAACTACATCATCCAAGGCAGTCTGAAAGTAAGGCTTGAAGATCATACCGAGGTTTTACATGAGGGGGACAGTTTGCTGTATGATTCCTCACACGGGCACGGAATGATAGCGACAAATGGCGAAGACTGTGTGTTTTTGGCTATAATTTTGAAAAAACCGGAATGAGGAAAACGAGCATGCTAAATTTGAACTTAAACTATGTAGACGAATATTTTGATAATGAGGGTAAGTTAACAGGATATAAGCTAAAGTATCCGGATAATTTTAATTTTGCCTACGATTGTGTAGATGTTATTGCAAGCGAGGAGCCGAATCGAAAAGCGCTCGTATGGTGCAACCCGAAAGGGGAGGAGCATACATTCACCTACGGAGAGTTAAAATACTACAGCGACAAAACTGCGAATATGCTTCAAAACAAAGGTATTGGTAAAGGCGATAAAGTCATGGTCATTTTAAAACGTCATTACCAGTTTTGGTTTATTATTTTAGCGCTGCACAAGCTTGGGGCGGTTATTATTCCGGCAACCTTTTTGCTTACAGCGCATGATATTGTTTACAGAGCCAACGCCGCGGGCGTTAAGGGTGTTATTTGTACCGGTGAAGGTGACGTTGCCCGGCATATTGATCAAGCCCTTCCCGAGTGCCCTGAAATTGAAATGCGAATGATGGTTAATGGTACGAGAGATGGCTGGGACGATTTTATGACCGCAATGCAAGCGGCTAAAGATACCTTTGAAAGGGTCGCTACCAAAATCGAAGAACCGATGATTTTGTATTTTTCCTCCGGTACAACTGGTAACCCCAAAATGGCACTTCATAATTACACCTATGCCTTGGGACATTTGGCAACAGCAAAATATTGGCAAAATGTAGGACCCGAAAGCCTTCATTTTACCATAGCGGACACCGGCTGGGGCAAGGCGGTCTGGGGTAAACTGTACGGGCAGATGCTTATGGAGGGCTGCGTTTTTACCTATGATATGGATAAATTTGTTGCCAGCGAAATTCTCGCCCTCATTCAAAAACATAAAATAACTTCGCTGTGTTGCCCGCCGACCATGTTTCGTTTTTTATTGCAAGAAGATGTGAAGGCTTATGACTTAAGCTCTTTACAATATTGCACCATAGCCGGGGAAGCACTAAGCCCGGATGTGTTTAACAAATGGTATGAATTGACCGGTGTTAAACTAATGGAAGGTTTTGGACAAACCGAAACAACCGTTATGATTGCTAACATTATCGGTTCACAGCCAAAACCGGGCTCTATGGGCAAGCCCATGCCGCACTATGATGTTGACATTGTGGATGAGGATTGTAAGTCTGTTGCCCCTGGTGTCACGGGCGAAGTGGTAATCAGAACCGACAAAAACACACCGGAAGGACTTTTTGTTTGTTATTATCGAGACGAAAAACGAACAAACGAAGCGTGGCATGACGGTACTTACCACACGGGAGACACGGCTTGGAAAGATGAGGATGGTTATTTTTGGTATGTCGGGCGCACGGACGATGTTATCAAATCTTCCGGTTACAGAATCGGGCCTTTTGAAATCGAAAGTGTGCTTGCCGAGCATCCTGCTGTTTTAGAGTGCGCAGTGACAGGCGTTCCGGATGAATTACGTGGCAACTTGGTAAAAGCTACCATTGTCCTCAAAGCGAATGTTGAGCCGACGCAGGAACTCAAAAAGGAACTGCAAGATTATGTTAAAAAAGTAACGGCCCCCTACAAGTATCCAAGAATTGTTGAATTTGTCAAAGAATTACCAAAAACTGTCAATGGCAAGATTCGCAGGGTTGTCATAAGGGAGAAAGACACATCACCACCGACAGAATAAACACGCAATGACGCTTGTGATTTTGTGTCTTGTGGAGTGCTTGTTTAATGTATTGTATCATTTTATTCCGAACGTTTAACCGTTGACATATACTTTGTTCAATGCAATAATAAACTACTCAATTAAAGGGTTTTAGCGAACCTTTCACGTAAAATAACGGAGCTTTCACCACTCAAGGAGGAAACAACATGGCAAAAGATCTCGCAAAACAGTACGACCCGAAAAATGTTGAAGACCGCACATATCGGTTTTGGTTGGATGGCAACTATTTTCATGCTAAGGTGGAATTAGATAAAAAACCATATACAATTGTGATCCCGCCCCCCAATATTACGGGGCAACTTCATATGGGGCACGCCCTTGATAACACGCTGCAGGATATTATTATCCGATGGCGGCGTATGCAGGGGTATGATGCTTTGTGGTTGCCCGGTACCGACCATGCGTCCATTGCAACAGAGGCAAAGCTTGTGGAAGCGCTTAAAGAAGAAGGCTTAACCAAAGACGATGTCGGCAGGGAAGGTTTTTTGGAAAGGGCATGGGCGTGGAAAGAGAAGTATGGCGGCACAATTATCAACCAACTCAAAAAAATGGGCTCATCTTGTGACTGGGAACGTGAACGCTTTACGTTAGATGAAGGCTGTAGCAAGGCGGTTAAAGAGGTTTTTGTAAGACTTTATGAAAAAGGTTTGATATATAGGGGCGAACGCATCATCAATTGGTGCCCACATTGCCTCACCTCCATTTCTGACGCTGAGGTTGAGTTTGAGGAAAAAGACAGTTTCTTTTGGCACATACGGTATCCTTTATCGGACGGTAGCGGTTTTATTGAATTAGCCACGACCAGACCGGAAACCATGTTGGGTGATACGGCAGTCGCAGTTCATCCTGACGATGACAGATATAAGGATTTTGTGGGAAAAACAGTCATTTTACCAATCGTAAATAAAGAAATTCCGATTATAGCCGATTATTATGTGGAACAGGATTTTGGAACCGGTGCTGTGAAAATAACACCCGCCCACGATCCGAATGATTTTGAGGTGGGGGCCAGGCATTCGCTACCGATTATTAACGTGATGACCGATGACGGGCATATGAATGAAAACGCAGGCAGATTCGAGGGCATGGAGGCACTTGATTGCCGTAAAGCCATCGTACAAGAACTTGAAGAAGGCAATTTTCTCGTAAAAGTCGAACCCATGAAGCATAATGTCGGCGCTTGCTACCGTTGCCACACAACTGTGGACCCGCGTATTTCCATGCAGTGGTTTGTGGAAATGAAACCGCTTGCAAAACCTGCTATTGACATTGTGAAAGATGGGACGATTAAGTTCATTCCCGAACGTTTTGATAAAACATATTTTCATTGGATGGAGAACATTAAAGATTGGTGTATATCTCGTCAACTATGGTGGGGGCACAGAATACCGGCATGGTATTGTGGCGATTGTGGTGAAATCACCGTTGGCAAAGAAGCCCCCTCGCTATGTTGCAAATGTGGCAGCACAAAACTGGAGCAGGACCCGGACACACTCGACACTTGGTTTTCCTCCGCATTATGGCCGTTTTCTACCCTTGGTTGGCCGGATGAAACGCCGGAGTTTAAGCATTATTATCCAACAAGCACCTTGGTTACCGGGTATGACATCATCTTTTTCTGGGTTGCCCGTATGATTTTTTCTGCCTGTGAGCAAACCGGGATGAAACCTTTTGATACGGTGTTTATTCATGGTATTGTCAGGGATGCGCAAGGTAAAAAAATGTCAAAATCACTTGGCAACGGTATTGACCCGCTTCTTCTGATAGATGAATACGGCGCAGATGCACTTCGTTTTGCGCTGGCAACGGGTAACAGTCCCGGTAGCGATATGCGCTTCTCGGAGGAAAAGGTGCAGTCCAGCCGCAATTTTGCCAACAAACTGTGGAACGCCGCTCGCTTTATTTTAATGAATCTTGACGATGATGAACCCGCACCGTATCTACCCGAAAAGCTGTCATTAGAAGATAAATGGATTTTGAGTCGCTTCAATAAGCTTGTCAAAGAGGTTACCGACAATCTAGAGAAGTTTGAGCTCGGCATTGCCGTTCAAAAACTTTACGAATTTATTTGGGACGTTTTTTGCGACTGGTATATTGAGTTGGCTAAAATTCGTTTACAGCAGGATGGTGAGGGGAAAGAGACTGCAAAAGCTGTCCTTGTTTTTGTTATGTCAAACATCTTAAAGCTGCTTCATCCTTTTATGCCTTTCATAACGGAAGAAATTTGGCAAACGCTCCCGCATGAAGGGGAGTCCATTATGGTATCCCCATGGCCAACGCATGACGCCGCTCTTGAATTTGCCGCCGAGGAACTTGAGATGGAGCGGATTATGGAAGCGGTTCGGGCAGTTCGCAATCGTCGGGCTGAAATGAACGTGCCCCCATCAAGAAAAGCAAAGTTGTTTATTGAAACCGCATACAGCAAAACCTTCGAAGCTGCAGGTGTGTTTATGCAAAAGCTCGCCTGGGCGTCCGAGGTTGAGGTCGGCAGCAACTTTACCATTGAAAACGCAGTCAGCATCATCACGGACGACGCCAAAATATTTATTCCCATGGGTGACTTGGTTGATTTTGAAGCCGAGCGCGTGAGGCTCAATAAAGAACTGGCCGCCGCCGAAAAGAACCTGGAAGGCATTGTAGCAAAACTTGCCAACGAAAGCTTTGTTGCGAAGGCACCTGCGGCTGTTGTGGAAGCGCAAAGAGAAACAGGGGAGAAATTGAAGGATAAAATCGAGATGCTCAAAGGCAGTCTTTCAACCTTATAAACATAAAATCGGGTGGTCTTTATGTCCACCCGATACCTTTAAATAATTGTGGAGCGAGACGGAAAATGACTTATAATCAGGCGCTTTCGTACATACACTCTCTTGAAAAGTTCGGTATCAACCCCGGCCTTGAGCGCATTGCAGCCTTATGTCGTGCGCTGGGGAATCCGCAGGACAAATTAAAGTTTGTTCATGTTGCGGGAACAAACGGCAAAGGCTCCACCTCCACCATGCTTTCGGGGATTTTACAAGCGGCCGGCTACAAGACGGGGCTTTTTACGTCGCCTTATGTGATAGACTTTCGTGAGCGGATTCAAATAAACGGTAAAATGATTTTTCAAAAAGACTTAGCAGGTTTAGTGTCGGAAGTTGAGCCAGAGGTTGCGAAGCTTGCATCAAAGGGAATTCAACTCACAGAGTTTGAGTTTATTACAGTTGTCGGGTTTTTGTTTTTTGCCCGTGAACAATGCGATGTTGTTGTGCTGGAGGTTGGATTAGGTGGACGCTTTGACTCTACAAATATTATAAAAAGCTCTTTAGTAAGCGTTATAACCTCCATATCAATGGACCATACAGCTGTTTTGGGGGACACCATCGAAAAAATAGCAACCCAGAAGTGTGGCATTATAAAACAAGACGGGCTAACCGTCAGTTATCCAGAACAACCCGAACAAGCCCTCAGAGTAATTCAAGAAAACACCGCTAAAAAGAATAACACCCTATATATACCCGAATCAGAAGATATAAAAATCATCAAAGAAAGTATTTATGGTACAAAAGCTGTTATTGCGGGCCTGTCGATTCAAATTCCATTCATGGGTAAACATATGGTGTATAACGCTAGTGTTGCCGTTACAGCGGCACGTGTTATCCGACAAAAAGGGATAAGGGTATCGGATGACGCCATCATAAAAGGTGTTGAGTCGGCTAGGGTTCCTGCCCGTATGGAAATCCTTGGTGAAGAACCGCTGATTATCTTTGACGGTGGTCACAATACAGGTTGCGCGAGCGCACTTGAGGCTGTCATCAAAAAACACCTCAAAGGGCGAAGGGTTATTGCAATATGTGGTATGATGGCCGATAAAGACTATGATGCCTATTTGCAAATCACCGCCCCACTGTTTGAAACATTGATTGCAACAAAGCCTGATATTACAAGAGCTTTAGATGCTCAAATCCTGGCAGACACGGCAAAAAAATACGCAAAAAACACTGTTATGATTAAAAAACCAATAGAAGCCTACAAGCATGCGAAAAATCTGGCGGGTAAAGATGATGTTATAATAGTTTGCGGTTCTTTTTATCTTGCCGCTGAAATTAGAGCGAAGATTATGATTGGAACTTGATAATGGTTATTGTAGATTGTTAATCAGAATATAATAACTACAAAAGTATGCTATACTGCGTTATGCAAAGTGCGATTCATTTAAAATTAAAAAGGTGGTGAGGTTATGTCAGCAATTCTTGAATTGGTCCAACAGGTGTACACGATGATCAGCTCCGGCGCCAGTGTATTCGATATCATACAAAAATTCTTTGACTTCTTCGGCATCTAAACCTATTTCTCCAATAATCCCTTACCATGTAGGTAAGGGATTATTACATTTTAGCTCTGTAAAGATGTGGTGGAAATATTATTGACAAAACACAGTGATTCAAGTATGATTGTGCAAGTAAATGACTCAGGTGCTGATGATTTTTGAAGGTTGGTTCAAGGGTAAAGAACTTTAAAGTAGCGGCCCGTGGCACTTAGAGGAATTATCAAGTATTCTTGAATATGTATTGGAGGATTCAGATTGATTAAAACAATTCCAAACGGCGTTTATCCGACAATGGTTACACCTTTCACAGCAGAGAATAAGATAGACTATAACGGTGTTTCACAGATGCTGGAGTGGTACGCCAAAAATGGTGTAGACGGTATTTTTGCCATCTGCCAGTCAAGTGAGATATTTTTTCTTTCTTTTGAAGAAAAACTTGAACTGATTACCTTTATAATGAAGAATGTGCCCAAAGATATTGCGGTGATTGCATCCGGTCATACATCCGATGACCTTGCAACTCAAATAGTTGAAGCACAGCGGTATATACAAACCGGTATTGACGGATATGTTTTTATTTCCAACCGTTTTGCAAACGAAGATGAAGACGATAGCATCTTTTTGCGTAATCTTGAAAACGCGGTCAATGCGATTGATGAAATCGGGCTGGGTATTTATGAGTGCCCATACCCGTATAAAAGGTTGATGATGCCCAAAGTTTTGCATGAGATTGCAGCTACCGGTAAATTTCAGTTCTTAAAAGACACTTGTGGTGACCTTGATTTAATAAAAGACAAACTTGCAGCTGTTCAGGGAACGGGGTTGAAGATTTTTAACGCACATGCAGGAACTCTTTTAGAATCATTGAAGATGGGTTGCTCCGGCTACTCAGGTGTCATGGCCAATTTCCATCCGGAAATATATGGATGGTTATGCAAAAACTTCACGAGTGAGCCGGAAAAAGCGGAACAAATCCAAAATTTCCTGGGGTTTGCTTCCCTTGCGGAATGTCAAATTTATCCGATAAATGCCAAATATTATCTTGGCTTGGACGGTCTGGATATCGGTTACACCAGCCGTGCGCGTGATGCTTCATTGTTCATTGATGCGCGTAAAATGGAGATTGATCAAATGCATGGCACAACCTTGTTGTTTAAGCAGCTGATGGATTTAGCATAACAAAAATCCAAAAGCAGTAAAAATATTGATTAAGTGCAAAAAAAATGATAAACTAAACAAAAATATGCAAGGAGCGAATGAAGAATGGCCAAAAAGAAAACAGTGTTTTTAACGGGTTCCTCAGGCAACATGGGTTGGGCGGGCTTTAAAGAACTTTATGCAAAGAGAGACAAGTTCAACATAGTTCTCCTGAACAGAGGCAGCGACAAAAACAAAGCAATGTTTAAAGAGTACGAAAACGATCCAAGTGTCAAACTTGTTTGGGGTGACCTCACAAACTACGATGATGTTCTGGCCGGTGTGACCGGTGCGGATTATGTGTTGCATGTTGGCGGCATGGTATCGCCCGCGGCGGACTATTATCCCAAGAAGACTATAAAAACAAATACGACAGCAGCAAAGAATATAGTTGATGCAGTAAAAGCTCAGCCTGATCCGGACGCTGTTAAGGTTGTTTACATTGGTACCGTTGCCCAAACCGGTGATCGCAATCCGCCCATTCACTGGGCAAGAACCGGTGACCCTATCAAAATCAGTATCTATGACCACTATGCTATCAGCAAAACGATTGCGGAAAGAACCTTTGCGGAATCAGGCCTTCGATACTGGGTATCCCTGCGTCAATCAGGCATTCTTTACCCGGGCATCTTAAAGAACTATGATCCCATTATGTATCATGTTCCCTTTAACGGTGTTCTCGAATGGGCAACGATTGAGGATTCCGGTAGACTTTGTGCAAATGTTTGCAGCGATGGCGTGCCGGATGAATTCTGGAGACGGTTCTACAACATCGGCAGCGGCAAAGAATTCCGCATAACGAACTATGAGTTTGAAGATTACCTTTTGAAAGCCATCGGCTTAGGGGATCTCAGAAAGATTTTTGATGTCAACTGGTTTATTTTACGTAACTTCCACGGGCAATGGTACGCTGATTCGGACGTTCTGGAAGGCTACTTACATTTCAGAGAAAAAATTACGGTTAAAGAATATTTCAAAAAGTTATCCGACACCGTTCCCTCCTATTTTAAACTGGCAAAAATTGTGCCGCCATTTATCATCAAAAAGCTTGGTATGCAAAGGCTCACAAAAGTCCCCGTATATGGGACAATGGGATGGCTCAAGAACAATGACCAAGATAGAATCAGTGCTTATTTAGGATCAAAGGAAAATTGGGAAAACATAGGCACTTGGGACACCTTTAAGATCGAGCGCCCCACAGAAGAGGTTACGCTGTTGGATCATGGTTACGATGAGAGCAAGCCGACAAGTGAGCTTGATTTGGAAGATATGAAAAAAGCAGCTGCCTTCAGAGGCGGAGAATGCCTTTCAACCAAAATGAACAAGGGCGACCTTTTCACACCGTTAAAGTGGAAGAGTGCGCGCGGCAATGAGTTTGAAATGACACCAAACTTGGTCCTCAAGGGTGGTCATTGGTGCCCGGAAGAGCTACCATGGCCTTGGGATTATGATACGGAAGCCAGCATCAATCCGTTCTTTGCCCAAGTATGGTACCCACTCCACAGCAAAGACGAGCATAATGTCTACGATGAGAGCATTTTTAAAGATTTCGAAGAATATAAAAAATAGGATTTAGATGTTTATTTGCGCGGCTGTTCAGGTCTTATGAATAGCCGCGCATTTAATCCTTTATTTTTAAAAGTAAATATAGTATAATAGAAAGCGCATGATTGCATTCAGTTACAAGGATAGACAGTTTCTGACAATGACTATTAAAATATTTGAAAGGACACATTTATTATGAAAAAGTTTTCATCCGGATTTTTCAAGTTTTCTGCTCTTTCGGCAGGGTCGGTCGCTCTTGTTATGGCGATGAAGAGGAAAAAAATTGAGCCCGTGACGCTGACCAAAAAAGCTGTCCGTTCAATGAAGTTAACCATCCCGGAAAATAAAAAGTATCAAAACGCCGCTGCGCTGACACCGCCTATGGGGTGGTCAAGCTGGAATACTTTTCGTAACAACATTGACGAAAACCTTGTTCTTGAAGTTGCCCGTGCCATGAAAGAAAGCGGTCTTATCGATGCGGGGTATACCTATGTGAACATAGATGACTGTTGGCAGTCTTCCATCAGGGACGAAAACGAGAGGCTTCAAGGTGATTTTGTTCATTTCAGTAACGGAATAAAGAACCTTGTGGAACAAGTCAATGCGCTTGGTATAAAACTTGGAATATATAGCTCGAACGGAACATTAACCTGTGAAGACTTACCCGCAAGCTTGGGTTACGAAGCTATTGATGCAAAAACATTTGCCGAATGGGGAATTGAATATTTTAAATATGACTTTTGTCATAATGTCCCGATTCCGATGCGCGCGCCATATATTGAAAGTATCTCCGTGAGCAAGGCCGGCAGTAAAGACGAGCTTATTTTTAACGCTCAAGATGCCGTGTTAATCGGTGAAGCCAGGATTGCTGAGGACGAAAAGTTAAAAACCGGTCAATATATAGCAGGGCTTACTGCCGGTGGCGGCGCAGTCGAGTTTAATGATATTGAGGTTGACTCGGAAGGCGAATATATCCTTACCCTCAATATCAGGAAAAAAAGCAATAGTTACAAATATTTTGAATTATTGGTAAACGCAGAAGATTTATATTCATCAACTGTTCCGCCGACAAAGGCATGGAGTGCCCAAGGCAGGCAGCAAATGAAAATTAATCTTTTAAAGGGCAAAAACACAATAAAGATATATAATCCCGTTGCGTCAAGACAGGACAGTGCAGCAATTCAATACATAAAAATGGGCGAAGAACTGATTAGTGCAACGCAAGCTTTTGCAGAAAAAACCGGCCAGCCCGAAAAACCAATTGTCTATTCCATTTGCGAGTGGGGTGTGAACTTGCCTTGGAATTGGGGCAAGCAAGCAGGAAATCTATGGCGCACTACACCGGATATCAAACCATACTGGGTTTCGGTTTTAGGCATATATGAAATTAACGTTCTGCTACACAAACATTCTCAAATCGGTGCTTGGAACGACCCTGATATGTTAGAAGTTGGGAACGGCAACCTAACCTATAACGAGAACGTTTCCCACTTTACACTGTGGTGCATGATGGCGGCACCGCTGATTCTTGGCAACGATGTCAGAGAGTTTCTGAAAGACGATGGTACAATCGATATGGAAAACGAAATTTTAAAGATTATTACAAATAAAGACATGATAGCTGTTGATCAAGACGCCTTGGGTATACAGTGTCGCCGCTTTAAGACGAACGGCATATGTGATACGCTTGTAAAACCACTTGAGAACAATGAATTGGCTTTGTGCTTTTTCAACAAGGGTTGTGAAGAAAAAGTGTTCGAGCAAAACATACAGGAACTGGTATGTCAAATGTATATTGATTTACCTTTTGCTGAAAAATATGAAGCGTTTGACCTTTGGGAAAAGACGACGGAAATTATCAGCAACACCATTTATGCATGCGTCCCGGCTCACGGTGTAAAGGTGTTCAGGATCAAATCGATGTAATTTGTTTTCTAAAACAATCTTCGATCTATGTTTTGTCGAACATTTACCATAAGCCAACACTGAAAAATAAGGAAATAATATGCATTATATTATCATGGATCTGGAATGGAACAACACATACGGCAGAAAAATAAATGGATTTATTAATGAAATAATAGAAATCGGCGCAGTGAAGTTGGATGAAGAGTTAAATGTGATTGACACGTTTACTCGTCTTATCCGTGTTCAGATTGGGAAAAAGTTGCGCGGAAGTGTCAAAAGACTCACGAACATTACCAATGAGGACATTAGCTCCGGTACGCAATTTGCACAGGTGTTTGCAGAATTTGGGCGTTGGTTGGGCTCGGGTGAAACCACCATGTTAACCTGGGGCGATGGGGATATCAGGGTATTGATTGACAACTATCGTTACCTCAAAGGAATTGAAACCATTCCGTTCTTATCCAGTTATGCTGATTTGCAAAAATTATTTCAGAATGTATACAAAACCTCTTCATCCAAACAAATTGGGCTGATTTGTGCCGCAAAACTTGTCGGAATAGATGCCGAAAAGTATGCGAATCATCGAGGGCTGGATGACAGCATGCTCAGCGTGGAAATATTCATCAAGTGCTTTGATGCCGAACAGCTGGCAAAAATTACCAGGGTATGTGACAAAACATTTTATGAAAGATTGGCTTTCAAAGCATTTGCCATCACAAATATTGAAAATCCGCTTGTTGACCGGTCTGTGCTTAGCTATTCATGTGAGAAATGTCACAACAGGGCAAAACAATTGACCGAGTGGAAAAACGTCAACCAATACTTCAGGGCAGAGTTTTATTGCGTAAAGTGTGACCAAAGATATAAAGTCAGTGTAAGGTTTAAAAAATATTTTGACAGGCTGGACATCAGGAAGACTTCTTCTGTTATTGAAAACATACCTGATGAAAATGACTGCGAAAATTTTCTCGAAGCGAAAGAAAATGTTGTTTAAAACGGATGAAAACTGTTAACGGTTATAGGAAATTATTTGAGGTTGTTTATATGACAGTTAAAACAAAAAAAATAATGTTAGCAACAGCCGCTGTAGCTATGCTTTGCGTAGCTATGGCAACAGCTGTATTCTTAAGCGGTGGATTACATCATATATCCGGTGTGTTTAACAGCGAAGTCGACACCACAACCGAAAGCCAAACACAAGCAACGACTATCCCTACCGTTGCAAGAGTAAAAACCGAAAGACCGGAAAAAATCAGAGGTGTATGGTTTACTGCGGGAATAGATTATTTAACAGACATAACCCTGACGGATGAGCAAACCGAAAGCGAGATTGCATCAAAAATTCAAGATATAAAATCAATGGGGTTTAACACCGTTTTTTTCGATTGGGAGTTGTCTACAGCCTCACGATTACTTGATAAAAACGATGATGGGTTGTCGCTTTTGGGGCTTTGTCTCGAACACGCGCGAAAGAATAATTTATTTATCGTCGTTACATTGCCGATAAATGAATGCTTTTCTGACGGTGACGACAATAAGCCGGATAGGAGCAAAGTTGAGGGTTTTGTCAAAACATATAACGCAGATGTCATCCTTGTTTCGGGCATAGAGGCATTACAAAGCAAGCTGACGGGGAAAACAACGACCGAAATTCAAGAAACCGTATCGGAATATCTGTCAACATTTTACTTGGCTGCATCATCCAGTGATGAATTGTTGCTTGTAGGCTCACTGGCGCTTGAAGATGATCCGTTAACGCCAACTGTTATTCAAAATCTTGTTTCTACCAACGACAGCAATATCTTCTTGTTGGAATCATCTGTTTCAAACACGGCTGTCGATGCGAAGACAAAGAAAACGCGTGAGGATAGCAAAAACACCTTAAACAAATTCGTCGGCAAGTACATATCCGGTCAAAAGATTGATGCACTGTTCTCCGGGAAAAAAGCCAACGGTATTACTGACATTATCCACTGCATATCAGCAGGGGAAAACACCGACAACTCTTTTGGCACTGCCTTTCGTTGTTACTCTTTGATAAAAAACGATACCACCGGATTAGCGAAAGCATTTTTGGAGCACTTAGAGAACCTTAACAAGAATGGATTTGGCAAAGTGTTTTCAGTTTTTAATCAAAAAAGCAACGAGATTAAAACGAACGAATCCAAAATTAATTTTACCGGCAACTGTGTTGCAAATTTACCATTGACTTGCAATGGCAAAAACATTGAAACCTCAAAAATCGGTGATTTTTCTGTTGATTATGATCTTACGCCGGGCGTGAATAATTTTGAATTTAAACAAGGGGATGCAAGCTATTCATACAAGGTCGTTTATGAAGTTGATATTTTAAAAAAAGTGTCACCAAAAGGCAATATTACCGCCCCCGGGGGAACGGTAATAGAAATTACTGCCGTTGCTTTAAAAAATGCTGAAGTATCTGTAACCATAAACAAAAAAACACTTAAAATGAAACAGGGGACCGGTCTTGATTTAAACAATGAAAATGAAGATAAATCTCCGGATACATCCTCCGATTATGTAACTTATTACGGTCAATATGTCTTGCCCAAAGGCGCAGCCGCTCAACAAAATCTTGGGACGGCCAGTGTTCAAGCAAAATATAATGGTTTAAGCAAAAAGCTCACCGGCGCAAAAGTTACAGTTACCGCAAATCCTCCTGTAACGGTGGTAGCGACGACAGAGCCTATCACAGAGCCTATCACGGAACCACAGAGCGTTGAAACAACATCATCATCAACAACTCCTACAGAACCCACAACACCAACAACACCAACAACAATTCCAATTCCTACACAACTGCTTACGCCATATAATTACGCGGGAGTACCCGGCGTTTCAAGAATGTGTGAAATAATGGTTGGTCATTGCGAAGCAATGCCTTTTTCTCCGTTTAATAATGCTTCATATCCGCTTACAACACCGCTGCTTGCGGGTATGTTTGATTATATTGACGGCGAGTCCAGTTATGAAAAATATCTCTATTACCATTTACGCTCGGGGAAACGGGTGTACAGGGAGGAAGTAAAGGTAATAGGAAGTGGATACAATATGCCGCTCAACAAAATTCAAACACTAAACAGCTCAACAAAAAATGATACCGTAATAAACCTTGCGCTGACATGGAAAGTCCCGGTTAATGTCGTGGTGAAAGGACAAAATTACGCTAAAATAAACAGCAATAATTTCGAAGTTTGGAGTTTTACCGGTAACTGCATTGAATTCACTTTTTCATATACAGCACAAGCGTTGGGTGCGGTCGATGTTTCAGGCAGCAACATCATCAGTAGTGCCGAATGGTCAACAGACCCTGCCAAACAAACCTCTGCGCTAAGGCTGTATTTTAAAAGGACAGGTGTATTCTATGGTTATGACATTTCATACAATGAAGACGGAAGCTTTAAAATACTAATCAAGAACAAACCTTCCAATGCCCTGTCAGGGTATAAGATAATGTTGGACCCGGGGCATGGTGGCAAAGACAGCGGCGCAATTTGCATTTCAACCACCCCCGCAAACATGAAGTATGAAAAGCATATTAATCTTGCCTTGGCATTAAAGATCAAACAAAGGCTTGAGTCAAACGGGGCTACAGTATTGATGACCCGTAGTAACGACAGCGCAGTTGAAGTGAATGACAGAAGGATAATGATTTATAACACGAAACCGGATTTGAATATCAGTATTCATTGCGACGGTTCAACCAATTCAAGTGTTTTCGGAACATCATCGTTCTATTATTATCCGCAATCTTTTCCTTTTGCAAACGCACTGCGTGAAGAGATACTGGCTTGTTATTCCAACAGTATACGCCCGACAAATGACAGGCATACGAAATATTCTCGATTTATGATTACGAGACTCGAGATTTGTCCGTCCATCCTAATTGAATATGGGTTTGTTACTAATTTGGAAGAATGCAGGTTATTACAAAATGATGCAAATCAAAACAAACTTGCAGACGCAACGGTTCAAGGGATAATCAAATTTATAGCACAAAATTAAACCTACTCTTAAGCGATAGGGGATATATAGCTGTTTTATTTAACACCGGGTTCAATAATTTCTGCTGACCACGAAAAAGAGAACTGTCCATTAACATCGAGGCTTTGAATCCCTCTTTTTTGCGAGATGTCTTTTACAAGTTGATGGCTGTCATTGATCCCGTACCATGGCTCAATGCAAACATATGGAGCCGCAGGTTTTGCCCAAATTCCCAAAAAAGGCGCATCGCCAAAATTAAAGTGAAGCTCCCGGCTATGCCCGGGACTTCTAAGTTTTACACAGGATGATTTATAACCGGACAAAAAAAGTGCATCGTTTATAAAAATGTCTTTTGTTATTTCCAGTGATTTGGCGTTGTCAAGCAGAGGAAACTTTTCATCAATAATAATCGCTTTTTTGTCAATTCTTTCGGTTCGTATGGTTTCTTCTTTTTCAAATTCCAAAAAATCACCGATATTACAGTTAAAACCCGGATGGGCACCGATAGAAAAGAATATAGTTTTGTTATCTGTATTAATAACGCTGTGGGTTACCTTTATTTGATTGTCTTTAAGCTCGAATTTTATTTGCAATTCAAAATCGAAAGGAAAAACCAATAAAGTATTTTCGTTGCTAAAAAGAGAAAAAGTGACGCTCGAAGGCGCTTCATCCGTTAAAATAAACTCGCTTTTTGTTGCAAAGCCGTGCTTGGGCAAAAAATATTCTTTACCGTTATAATTGTATTTCCCTTGATATAGCTGCCCGATTATCGGGAAAAGAATGGGTGACCTACTGCTCCATATTTTAGGATCACCTTGCCATAAATACTCCACTCCACTGGTTTTTGATTTAAGGGAATACAACTCAGCACCAAAACCATTGATCTGCGCACTTAAAAATTTGTTTTCAATTTTAACTATCAATATGACCCCTCCTGATTGGCATTGTCGAAACTTTCAAAAATTATATCAGCATATCTCGCTAAAAGCAAACCGAAAACATGACTTGTTGGGTGTTGACATATTACTGTTTGATTTGCCGGCCAGGCTTAAAAGGGCACGTTATGAGGACTTTGTGGGTAATCGTCTTGATTGTTGATATATATAGTGTTAAAATGATTTAATTGAAACTGAAGGAATGAATTGCTTGGTTAGAAAACAATGGAAAATAACCGAATATGACAAAGATTTAGCCGCGCAAATTGCACAGGACCATCACCTCAATCCTTTTACGGCATTGCTTGCGACATCAAGAGGACTGGTAGACGACAGCGATGTTTCTGCTTTTTTTAACGATTGTAACGATGAGCTAATGGACCCTTATGATTTACCGGATATGAAGGCCGCGGTATCAAGGCTCGAAAAAGCGATTGAAAATTTTGAATCGATACTGATTTTTGGGGATTATGATGCGGACGGTGTTACCGCAACCGCGCTCTTGTACGCCTACCTTGAGGCAAGTGGCGCCAATGTGCAAGCCTTTATTCCTGACCGATTGACGCAGGGGTATGGTTTAAGCACGAATGTGGTAAACATTATAAAAGAAAAAGGGGCAAAAATAATTGTAACCGTCGATAACGGTATTAGTGCGATAGAGGAAGCGAAGCTTATTTCTTCCATGGGAATGGAACTGATTATTACCGACCATCACAAACCAAAAGATGTTTTGCCTGATGCTGTTGCGGTAATTGATCCCCATCGTAAGGATTGCACCTGCGCCTTTGTGGATTTTGCGGGTGTGGGCGTTGCGTTTAAGCTTGTGTGTGCGCTTGACGGGGGCGACCCTTTCGATTTGCTTCAAGAGTTTGGAGACATCCTGGCAATTGGAACGGTTGGCGATATCGTCCCACTTGTCGGTGAAAATAGGATTCTAGTAAAAAAAGGTATCGATGTCATCAACAATTCCCCGCGAATAGGTGTGCGTGCGTTACTCGCAGTCGCAGGTGTGGGGGATAGAACAATTAATTCGTCGAGCATTGCTTATGCACTTTGTCCGAGAATCAACGCGGCGGGCAGAATGGGGTCAGCGGAAAGAGCACTTGAATGCCTGCTTGCGGAAGATGAAAAGCATGCAGAAGAACTCGCGAGAGAAATAAATGACGAGAACATTCTTCGAAGAGAAATAGAGGAAGGCATTTCCAATAAAGTTGAACAGTTGTTTATCGATAATCCCAAGCGTAAATTTGACAGAATCATTGTTGTTGATGGAGATGAATGGCACAGCGGGGTCATTGGTATAGTCGCTTCCCGCCTTGCGCAAAAATACGGTCGCCCTTGCATGGTGATAGCAAAAGATGGCCTGTCAGCTCGAGGGTCCGGTCGTAGCATCGAGGGTTTCTCACTTTATAATGCGCTTGAGGCCGTCTCCGGATTACTGACACATTTCGGTGGGCATCCCCTTGCCGCCGGATTTGAAATCTTGGTTGAAAATATCCCCGAGTTCAGACAGGCATTAAATGATTATGCGAAAAAAGTTAAAATGCCTTTTCCCATTCAAAGGATTGATTTTAAACTCAACCTAAAATCAGTGCAAACGGATCTCGTTGATGCTGTGTCGACTTTTGAACCCTATGGGGCTAAAAATCCTCAACCGATATTCGGGCTTTTTGGAATGAGTCTTGAATCCATTCAGCCCGTTTCTCAAGGTAAACATACGCGCATACAAATATCAAAAGGGCAAAGTAAAACGAATGCAATTATTTTTAATTGTGCTACCGATGCTTTTCCCTATGAAAAAGGTGACATCGTTGATCTAGCCGTTACGCTGGAGAATAATGAGTACAAAGAAGTGTTGAGTGTAAATACACAGGTTCAAAATATACGAGTATCATCCCTCGATGAAGAGAAACTGCTTTGCGGGTTTAGGCTGTATGAACGTTACAAGCGCGGGGAAAGGTTACCCGAGGACCGTCTTGATTCAATTTTCCCTGATCGGGACCTATTTGCAAGCATTTACAGGAGAATTAAGGATGATAACATTAACATAATCGACCCGGACACACTTTGTCGTAAAATACAAGATGACGGGGGCAAAATTGCGGCGGTTATGATAGCGGTTGAGGTGATGCTTGAGATGGGCTTGATCTCGAAGAATGATAACGGAAAATTAATATCAAACGTTGTTAAAAGCAAAGTCAATCTTGAAGATTCTCAAATTCTATATAGTTTAAAACAGCGTTTTATTACAGAAAAAGTATGATGTACAGGAGGTAACCCGGTGAGCGACAAAGACAGCAGAGACGACGGATATTTACAACTTAAAGAAACGTTGAGCAAAAGCTACAAAAGTGAAGAAATCGCTTTGATTGACAAAGCATATTCATTTGCAAACGAAGCTCACGGTGGGCAGCTTCGCTATTCCGGCAAACTTTACATAAGCCACCCTGTCGCAGTTGCGCTTATTTTGGCTCAGCTGGGCATGGACGGGGCGTCGATTATTGCCGCAATATTGCACGACACGGTGGAAGACACCCACGTAACTATTGAAGAGGTAAAGAGTGCTTTTGGCGACGAAATTGCTTCCTTGGTAGATGGCGTTACAAAACTCGGCAAAGTTCCGCTGTCAACAAAAGAAGAAGAGCAAGCGGAAAATATCCGAAAAATGCTTTTGGCGATGTCTCAAGATATCAGAGTCATTATTATTAAACTTGCGGACAGAATGCACAATATGCGTACCCTAAGTTTTATGCAACCCCAAAAAAGACGGGACAAAGCACTTGAAACGCTTGAAATATATGCACCCATTGCGCACAGACTTGGTATCAGAAATGTTAAAGAAGAACTTGAAGATTTGGCCATCGGCTTTTTAGACCCCATCGGTTATCACGAAATAGAACAGTCGCTTGAGGCGCAGAGTCAATCTCGCAAAGAGTTTTTAGAGGACATTAAATTACAGATAAGAGAAAGAATTGTGGAGATTGTTCCCGGTGTTGTCATAGAGGGACGTATTAAAAGAGTTCATGGAATATATAGAAAAATGTATATTCAAAACAGAGAGTTCAATGAGATTTATGATATTTATGCTGTCAGGATAATTGTTGAAACGGAAATGGATTGTTACAATTGCCTTGGATTAATTCACGATATGTTTCACCCGATACCGGGAAGGTTTAAGGACTATATCTCCACGCCGAAACCTAATATGTATCAGTCCCTGCACACGACGGTTATCAGTAATGAGGGAATCCCGTTTGAAGTGCAAATTCGTACCAAAGAAATGCACCGAACGGCCGAATACGGTATAGCCGCCCACTGGAAGTATAAATTGGGGTTAGGCGGCAGCGCTAAATTTGAAGAAAGATTAGCGTGGTTGATGCGGCTTATAGAAAGTCAAAAAGACTCCGAAGATGTGGAAGAAATTATACGGACAATAAAAAGTGATTTAGCCCCTGAGGAAGTCTTTGTTTTCACACCCAAAGGGGATGTAATCAACCTTCCCTCCGGCGCAACGGTTATTGACTTTGCATATGCCATACATTCCGCCGTGGGGAACAGAATGGTCGGCGCAAAAGTTGACGGAAGAATTGTCCCGATTGACTATAAAGTTAAAAACGGGGAGATTATTGAGGTTTTAACCTCACAACAGCAAAGTAAAGGGCCAAGCAAAGATTGGCTTAAAATTGTTAAAACAAGCGAAGCGAGAAACAAAATCAGATCGTGGTTTAAAAAAGAGAGACGAGAGGAAAACATAGTCGAGGGCAAAATTGATGTTGACAGAGAGTTTAAACGCAATTATATTCGACTTACCGATGAAGAGTATCAGGATTTTATCCAAAATATTGCGGAACGTCAGCACTGCAATACGGTGGACGATTTTTATGCAGCGATAGGGTACGGCGGAATTTCGATCAATCGTATCATGCCACGCATAAAAGATGACTATTCGCGAATATACAAATCAACCGGTGCGCCGGAAGTTGTCATAACCCCCGAAAAGAAACAGCAAAAAAGCAGTGAAGGCGTCATTGTTGAAGGTATTGACAATTGCCTTGTTAAGTTGTCCAAATGCTGCAACCCTTTACCCGGAGATGAGATAATCGGATTTATTACCAGGGGGCATGGTGTTTCAATCCATAAGCGTGATTGCAGCAATGTGCCAAAGTCTGTCTTAACCTCCAGCGAGCCCGACAGATGGCTCAATGCTTCATGGGATAAAGATGTGCGTGAGGAGTTTAAGTCCACACTGTTGATTTCCTGCTTAAACAGAGTTGGGATGTTGGCAGATATTTCCGGACAGCTTGCGGGTATGCATGTGATGATAAATGATGTTAACACGAGACATAGCAAGGATGGAAGAAGCGCTTTTAAAATGACAATCACCGTTAACGGCGTGGAACATATGAAAAGTGTAATCGCAAAACTAGAAAAAATTAAAGGCGTTTTAAGCGTTGAACGTGCAGGGGTATAATTATAAGGCAGGAGGAAAAAGATGAAGGCCCTTGTTCAAAGAGTCCTTGGCTCTTGTGTTACGGTAGAAAACAAAATTGTGGGTGCCATTGATCATGGTTTTACGGTTTTACTGGGTGTTCATGAGGATGATACCGAAAAGCAAGCGAAACTCCTTGCCGCTAAAATAGCAAAGCTAAGAGTGTTCAATGATGACGACGGAAAAATGAATCTATCACTCCTACAAGTGAACGGTTCTGCTTTGGTTATTTCACAATTCACGTTATGTGCGGATTTGAAAAAGGGCAACAGACCATCGTTTGCCGATGCGGCACAAGCGGATAAAGCGATGGCCTTGTACAAGCTGTTTATTTGTGAACTCAAAGAGCAAGGCGTTATTGATGTTCAAGAAGGTGTTTTTGCCGCGGACATGAGAGTTAATATAATCAATGACGGACCGGTTACCATTTTATTAGACACAGACATTTGGCAGAAAAATGAATTCGATAAAAACCCGGTGTAAAGGAGATTCAATATGCTGATTAAAACAATACAACTTGGCCCAAACGAAGCTAATTGTTATATTATCATGGATAAAAAAAGCGGGAGCGCTGCTGTGGTTGACCCGGGCGGTTCCGAAAGTCGTTTAACAGCACAACTCAAAGAGCTTGCAATTAAAAAGTTGGACATCATTTTGCTCACTCATGGTCATTATGACCACTTGCTTGGAACGTATGATTTAAAGCAAACTTCGGGGGCTAAAATTGCGATACATAAAAATGATGCATTGTGCCTTGAAGACGACAAAAAAAGTTTGGCTTTTCATATGGGGGACAACTTTCAAAAGTATGTAAAAGCAGATATAAGCTTTGAGGACGGCATGAGTTTTACTGTTGGTGAAATGCTGTTGACTGTCATGCATACACCGGGGCACACGCTTGGCAGTGTTTGCTTTATCTGCGAAAAACACAAAGTGATTTTTTCAGGCGATACGTTATTTAAATATAATGTTGGCAGAACGGACCTTCCCGGTGGCAGTATGACGCAGCTGATGACTTCTATAAACAAGCTTTCGTCGCTAAAAGGCAATTATACCATCTATCCCGGGCACGGCCCGTCAACTACCTTGGATGAAGAACGAAAAAACAACCCATACATGAGGGGAATAGGATGACTTTGCGTGTATTGGGACATACGTTTCATTATGAAATGGAAAACATATGCCGTGTTTTTTTCCCGCAAGAAAAGATTAATGTCGTTTATTTTGAAGATGGGCAATCCGATGAGAAAATCGCAAATACGGTGATGGAAAGAACGGGTGACAGTGTTACTATATCCGTAAGGATTGATATCAAATCGGAATCGGTAACCCGAACAAGCATAATTAAAGATACAGACAAGGTCGATATGCCCGAGTATGAAAGACAGATGGCTTTGGCGCTTTATACTGCCTTGGCAAAAATTACCGGCTATACCCCCGGTTGGGGAATCCTTACAGGTGTTCGCCCAACTAAGTTAATGACTGCGCAGATTAAACAGCAAGGTGAAACAAAAGCAATCGATTATTTTAAAGAAAAGCTGCTTGTTTGCAACGAAAAGACCGAACTCGCTTTGTCGGTTGCCAAGAATGAAGAGAAAATTATCGAAAGAGCAAGAAAAGATTCCTTTAGCTTATATATCGCCATTCCTTTTTGCCCTTCACGTTGCAGTTATTGCTCTTTTGTCTCACACTCGATAACCGGGCAGAAGGCTCAACATTTAATTGCCGGATATGTCGTCAATCTTTGCAAAGAAATTGCGTCTATTGGAGAAACGGCTGATCGGTTAGGCCTCAAACCACAGACCGTATATTTCGGGGGAGGCACACCTACCATCCTTGACGAAACGGATTTGGAGACTCTTCTAGAACAAGTAAAGAGAAGCTTCAATCTTTCGGATGTCGAGGAATACACGATTGAAGCCGGCCGACCGGATACAATTTCTGTGCAAAAACTGAATCTAATGAAAAGATACGGTGTCTCTCGAATCAGTATAAACCCGCAGAGCTTTAATGATACTGTGCTCGAAACGGTACAAAGAAAGCACACATCAGCGTGCACGATTGACGCTTTTGAACTTACAAAAGATGTTGGGTTTCATTCAATAAATATGGATCTGATAGCCGGGTTACCGGGAGAGACACATGACAGTTTTATCAACTCTTTAAATATTGCGGTGGGGCTCGGGCCTGAAAATATTACAATTCATACCTTGTCACTAAAGCGTTCTTCTTCACTATCTTTGCAAGAAAACATATCTTTTGATGGCAAGGCAGTATCTGTAATGCTTCGTGATGCGAAAATTAAGCTTGAAAGCAACCATTACGTACCCTACTATATGTACAGGCAAAGCCTTTCTCCCGGAAACAACGAGAATACCGGCTGGTGCGAAGAGGGTTATGAAAGCTTATATAATATTTTTATGATGGAAGAGTGCCAAACCGTGCTGGCCGCCGGAGCCGGGGCGGTAACTAAACTGAAAGAACCGGGCGGTAACCACATTGAACGAATTTTCAACTTCAAATACCCTTATGAGTATAACAATCGGTTTGAAGAAATAATTGCACGAAAATCAAGAATTGTCCAATTTTATAATAAGTTTGGGTGAACGAACGAAGATGCAATTGCTTTTAAATATTCTTCAAAAGAAGAAGGTTCCGGATTTAATTGCCACTGGCGTGGGGACTGTGCTATAATCTAAAAATCAAGTACAAAAATATTTGTGAAATTAAAAGGAGAAAGTCAAATGAGCTTTTTTGATGATGCGGTGTCCGCCGCTAAAACTGTTGGGAAAAGTGTTGGCAAAAGAACAGAAGAAATTATTATTATCTCAAAGAAAAAACTTGATGCTATCGAACTTGAAAATAAGTTGTCAAGGCTTTACGAAAAATTGGGAAAAATTTATTACTTGGATTTTGAGGGGACTGCTGATGATTTGGCAGAGGAACCCGATGATTGTACCGATGTTGTGGCTGAAATTAATCAGGCAACGGCAAGCCTTAATGAATTAAGGGTAGAAATCGAAAATCTGTCAAAAAGCAAATAGTCCAAACGAATATAAAACAGGGATGTGTCTTATTGGCTCAACAAAAGAAACAGTCTGTGCTTAGAGGCGCGTTGGTTTTGTCAATGGCGGTTGTAGTTATTACAATAATCGGTGCCATTTACAAAATGCCTTTGACATCGTTGATAGGTGGGGTTGGCAGAGGCTACTACAACTCCGCTTATGAAATATTTACGCCCATTTATGCTATATCAATGGCAGGTTTGCCAATTGCCGTGGCAAGGATGGTTTCGGAAAACGTTGCTCTGAGACGTTACAGCGAAGCTCGAATGGTTCTAAAAACGGCGTTGCGGATGTTTTTTGTTATCGGAATTGCAGGCACAATTTTACTTCTCATCATTTCAATTCCATATACAAAATACGTGGCCGGCCCAAGGAATTTGCCGGCAGTTCTTGCCATCGCTCCATCACTGTTCTTCTGCTGCATCATGTCCGCTTACAGGGGGTATTACGAAGGGCTTCAAAATATGAAGCCGACGGCAATTTCTCAAATTTTTGAAGCGGTTGCAAAACTCCTGGTCGGCTTGGGCGGAGCATACGCTATAGTTGCTATGGGTCTTAATCAGTTTAATGTGGGGCTCATAAACGCTTCACAAGCGGCCCCGGGCAGCTTACCCGGTAAAATTATTGTGTTTGGGGAACCTGTAACTAACTTAGCTGAAGCTTACAGCGCAATTTACCCTATTGCCGCCGCCGGCGCAATCATAGGTGTAACATTTGGTACCATAGTCGGGACACTGTACTTAATGCTTCAGCACAAAGTCAAAGGGGATGGCTTTACTCCGGAAAATATTTTGAATTCGCCCCCCTCTGCGTCTAAAACAAGCATTGCCAAACGACTGGCAAGAATTGCCTTGCCTATCCTTACAGGGGCATTGGTTTTTAGTGTAACGAATATGATTGATACCGTTACAATTCAGCGTCGCGTTGCCCATGCCATCAGCGTAAACCCGGAGATTATTAAGTCGATGTATGACGCATCACTTACAGCGGCCAACACGCTTGACAGCGACCTGGTCAAATATTTATGGGGAGTTTACGGCGCATCCTCTGATTTTAAGAATCTTATCCCTATGTTTTTAGTTTCACTGGGTGTAAGTGCCTTGCCTGCTTTATCTGCCGCATGGGCAATTAAGGACAATAGGGTTATTAAAAAAACAATTGAGTCTGTTTTAAGGATTACGATGCTCGTCGCTTTACCGGCCGGTATCGGTATTGGGGTCCTGGCAAAACCAATCCTCACCTTGATATACGGTTGGGGAGACAGTGCGGATATTATCCCTATTGCGGCACCTTTGGTTGCCACTTACGGCTTCGCATCGGCCATTATTTCGGTTTCTACACCGGTTACCAATATGCTTCAAGCTATAGGCAGAGCAGATATTCCTTTAAAAGCACTTATTGCAGGGGCATCTGCAAAAATTGTCAGTAATTATATTTTAGTCGGGACACCCAAATATAATATAAAAGGTGCTCCTTTTGGTTCGGTGTTGTGCTATGTCATTATAGTGATTGTAAATTTATATTACCTTCAAAAAATTTCGAAAGTCAAGCCTAATTTTGTATCCGTCTATTTAAAACCACTTGTTTCATCTATCCTTTGCGGGCTTACCGCATGGTTTGCCTATTCATCGGTTGGTCAATTATTAGCTTCAAGCGGTGGCACACTCTCTATAAAAAACGTGGCAATAGCGACTGTTGTTGCCATCGTATCAGCCATAGTTGTGTATGTTATCAGCATCTTTTTAATAAAAGGGATTGTCAAAGAAGATATCATTGCTTTGCCTAAAGGAGAAAAAATTGCGAAAACGCTTGAAAAATATAGGTTATTGAGGTAGAATACTTATAAAGTTGAATTTTAAATGTTGGAGATAACAATGACGAACAAGTTTGAGATTAAAGATCACTACAAATTTTATGATCTTGTAGACATAATTAACCTATTGAGAGCGCCCGGCGGATGCCCTTGGGATGCAGAACAAACACACGAAAGTATTAAAAAAAACCTAATTGAGGAAACTTATGAGGTCATTGAAGCGATCAATAAAGCAAACAAAGAGATGCTTTGTGAAGAACTCGGGGATTTGCTCATGCAGGTTGTTTTTCACGCTCAAATGGAAACGGAAAATCGGAGTTTTAACGTGGATGACGTTGCTGATGGAGTTTGTAAAAAGCTTATAGAAAGACATCCGCATATATTTGGCGACACCAATGTCAGTGGAGTTACAGAAGTGTTGACCAATTGGGAAGCGATTAAAAGAAAAACAAAAGGGCACAGTACGATAGGCGAAGCGATATTGTCGGTTCCGAAAGAGTTGCCGGCATTAATGCGAAGCTCGAAAATTCAAAAAAAAGCAGCTGATTGCGGCTTTGATTGGCCGGACATAGACGGTGCTATACAAAAATTAGACGAAGAAGTTGTCGAGCTAAAAAATGCGATTACAAGTAAAGATTTAGAAAACGCCCGAGAGGAGCTTGGAGATGTGCTCTTTTCCGTTGTAAATATATCCCGCTTTTTACGCTTTGATCCGGAAGAAGCACTGACCGAAGCTGCCGACAAGTTTGTGAAACGTTTCATCGTTGTTGAGGAACTTGCAGGCAAAGAAGGAATAGATATGAATACCGCGGGGCTTGAAAAATTAAATTTGCTCTGGGATATTGCTAAATCGAGAAAAGAATGATATACTCTTTGCAGTATTTCATAATAAATTAAACGGAGGAAAAAGAATGAATAAGGCAGAACTCATCGCTGCGGTAGAAGCAAAAGGCGTAGACAAGAAAGAATCAGCAAAAGCGGTTGCAGCAGTTTTCGAATGCATTACCGAAGCCCTCTCACAGAAAACCCCGGAAAAGGTCCAGATTATCGGATTCGGTACTTTTGAAGTACGCGATCGCGCAGCAAAACAAGGACGCAATCCAAAGACAGGCGAAACAATTCAAATCGCTGCTTCCAAATCACCGGCATTTAAGGCCGGCAAAGCGTTAAAAGACAGTGTAAACAAGTAAAAAAATGGCAAAGGCGAAGCCCGGTTGCCGATAATTATTATCAGGGGCACAATAATTGTGCCCCTGATAACGTATGGAGTCTTATTTTATGAGATTGGATAAATATCTAAAAGTTAGCAGAATAATAAAGCGCAGAACGATTGCAAACGAAGTGTGTGACGCGAAGCATGTGTCGGTCAACGGCAAAAAGGCCAGGGCGTCCTATGAAGTAAAAATTAATGATGTGATTGAAGTGACGATGGGGTCAAACAATCTCAGAGTTCGGGTGCTAAGCTTAAATGAAACTGCTGATAAAAATAAAGCTTTAACAATGTACGAAGCATTATAAGTCTATTTTCGCACAATATCCGATTTTGTTTGGAAATTATTATAATAATGATGCAAAAATGCATAAATCTTTAAGAATATTAAAATATTACTTGATAATTTACTTTGGTATGATGTATACTTACTAAGGGATTGTGGTAATTGCTTTTTATTTTTACAGAGGTAATCATCAATGGATGCAAAGAAAACACGAACAAGAACACACAGTTATATTTTATCAGTGGCGCTGTTGATGGCAGTGTCGTGGTTTTTGTTTTCGTGGGTAAATTTACAAGGCAAAATTCAACAACAAAAACAAACGATTGCTGTTGTTGTTGAAAAACGCGAAGAACTTGTTTTCGAAAATGCCGAGAAAAATAGAATTCTTGCGTCTGAAAACAGTTCCGAATATCTTGAGCGCAAGGCACGTGTAGAAAATGGACTGGTTTTGCCCGGTGAGAGAGTATACTACGATGCTACCCCGGGAAGTAATTAAGGAGGCTAATTGGTTTTTATGCAGGTTGAGGTTGGAGCAGTATTAGAAGGTAAAGTTACAGGATTAACAAACTTTGGCGCTTTTGTTGAACTAGAGGGTGGAGTAACCGGCATGGTTCATATATCTGAAGTTGCCGGGTCATATGTTAATGACATTAAAGATCACCTTGCGATGAATCAAGCCGTCAAGGTCAAGGTTTTGACCGTTAATGATGACGGGAAAATTAGTTTGTCCATCAAAAGGGCAATTGAGCCCGATCAGCAAGCACGCCCGCAAAGAACAAAAAGTGCTTCGACAAAAAGACCCAGCGGAAGCGTTTGGCAGGGGCCAAAATCAACCGCACTGAACGAGTCAGCATCCTTTGAAGATATGATATCAAAGTTCAAACAAGTCAGCGAAGAAAAAATGACAGATATTAAGCATTCAAACGAAGCTAAGCACGGCGGTGGGTATTCACGAAGAGGCGGAAAACGATAAAACGAAGGTTCTGTTTTTAAACTTGAACTTAAACGTATAGGAACGGACTTTTGTCCGTTCCTATTTTTGAAAAGTCTAAAATAAGGAGACAATATGAAAATTATCAATGCAAAAATATTCACCATGTCCGGAGATGTGATTGATAACGGATATGTTGAATTTGATGATAAGATAAATGATGTTGGCTTTTTTGACGGACCTGTTTTTGGGGATGAATTTGATGCGAATGGCGCAATGCTTTTCCCAGGTTTTATTGACGCTCATACGCATTTAGGGATTTGTGAGGACTCGGTGGGTTTTGAAGGGGACGATTGCAACGAAAGTACGGATCCTTGCACCCCTCATCTTCGTGCTATTGACGCAGTAAATGTTTTCGACATTTGCTTTACGGAGGCTTTACAAGCCGGGATCACCACGGTATTGACAGGACCGGGAAGCGCCAACCCCATAGCCGGTCAATTTATTGCCATTAAAACATATGGTTCATGTGTGGATCAAATGATTGTTAAGGCACCCGTGGCGATGAAGATGGCTTTGGGTGAAAACCCAAAAACGGTTTACAACGAAAAAAAGTCAACGCCGAGCACCAGAATGGCAACTGCGGCAATCATTCGCGAACAGTTAACCCGTGCCAAAGAATACATACAAAAAAGAAGTATTGACAGCGACGAAAAATTTGATGCAAAGCTTGAAGCACTGTCGCAGCTTTTTAAAGATAACTTGCCGGCCCATATCCATGCCCACAGAGCGGATGATATTTTTACCGCGGTGAGGCTTGCTGAAGAATTTAACTTCCAATACTCCATTATTCATTGCACGCAAGGGCATCTTCTTGCGCAGGAGCTTGCGAAAAGAGGGGTTACGGTAATGAGCGGCCCGCTTCTGGCTGACCGTAGCAAGCCGGAATTAAAGGGCTCAACGCCCGCAACACCCGGTGTTTTATCAAAAGCCGGAATAAAAACAGCAATCATAACGGATCATCCGGTTATCCCCATACAATACTTACCGTTGTGCGCAGGTCTTGCTGTCCGGGAAGGTATGGATTATTATGAAGCGCTCAAATCAATAACACTTTGGCCGGCCGAAATTTGTGGTATCTCCGATCGAGTTGGTTCAATTGCAAAAGGAAAAGATGCCGACATGACCCTTTTCCGTCAAGATCCGTTGACTTTAGCGGCAAAACCTGTGGCTGTTGTAGCAGCAGGTAAGTTTATTAAGCTATAAAAGGGGTGCTTATAAAAGATATGGAGTGGGTGCTTTGTGCGAGAAGTTGATGTAAAAATAATTGAACAAAACATAAGGGACATGTGCATTCAATCCAATCTTTTTTTGCCCGATGATTTGGTTGCGTGCATAGAATGTACTGCTCAGGCTCAATGCGATGAACCGGCAGCAAGTATTATGAAAGACATTGCGGAAAATCTCGAATGTGCCAGAGAATTCAACATTCCGATTTGCCAGGATACAGGTCTCGTTGTTGTTTTTGTCGAAATCGGGCAAGATGTTCATTTGATCGGGGGCGATCTTAATGAGTCCATTCATGCGGGTGTTTCGGCAGGCTATACTCAGGGGTATTTGCGTTGCTCTATCGTTAAAGACCCCTTTATGAGAGAAAACACGGGCGACAATACCCCGGCGATTATTTATACAAAGATTGTAAAAGGCGATGCGATGAAACTCACAGTTGCCCCAAAAGGCTTTGGCAGTGAAAATATGAGTAAACTTAAAATGTTTAATCCAACAGCCGGTAAAGAAGATGTTGCTGAATTTATTTTAGACACTGTTCTTAAAGCGGGTAGCAATGCCTGTCCGCCGATGGTTATCGGCATAGGGATTGGTGGGAACTTTGAATATTGCGCATATCTGGCAAAAAAAGCCTTATGCAGACCGGTTTCCGAAAAAAATACTCAAGCGGATTATGCACAAATGGAATCGGAACTTTTACAGCGCATAAACTGTCTGGATATTGGCCCTCAGGGTTTTGGTGGCGAAACAACTGCGTTTTCTGTAGCGATAGAGGTAGCGCCCACACATATTGCCGGTTTGCCTGTTGCGGTTAATATTGGCTGTCATGTTACGCGACATATTTCGGTCGTTATTTAGCAAACTATAATAAGGCTTGTATTTTGGAGAACCGGAGTTTATTAACAGATTATTATTTTTATATCTTTAAATTTGTCCGGATTTATGGTATCATTTGATTACAATCCCATTGCACTATTTAAAGGGGTTAGTTTTTAGAAGGGGATGACATTATGAAAATCACTATTACGTGTCGTAAATGCTCACCCAGCGAATCTTTTAAGGAAAGAGTTCATACCAAACTTGCAAAAGTCGAAAAGTTTTTTGGCGAAGATGCCGAAGCACAAATTACCGTTACGGCGGAAAAAACTGCACAAATCGTTGAACTGACAGTAATGAAGGGCGGAATTATATTTAGAGTAGAAGAAAGCGCAGAAAATATGAATGACGCTTTCGATTCTTGCGTTGACTTGTTGATCAGACAAATCAGAAAACATAAAACACGTTTAGAAAAGAGGCTTCACAGAGGCGGCTTTGATCAATTTATCGATGAAGCCCCGGTTCCTGAAGAACTCGATTTTGATATTGTCAGGACAAAAACAATTTCTATGAAGCCTCAAAATATTGAAGAGGCCATACTGCAAATGAATATGCTCAACCATCAGTTTTACATGTTCCTCAACTCCGCCACTGACAGAATTAATGTCGTGTATACGCGCAAAGACGGTGGCTATGGAGTAATTGAATCCGAGTCGGTATAATGTTTATGTAAGGGCAGGCCTACAGGTCTGCCCTTTTTCTAGGAAGGTATTTGAATTAATGAAAATGAATCTTGTTGTGCCTTGCCTGTTTGGTCTTGAAGGTTTGATTGCTGAGGAATTACGTAATTTCGGCGCAGATGATGTGATGGCGGAAAACGGCAGGGTACTCTTTTGCGGCGATGAGAATATTTTAGCAAGAGCGAATATTAACTCACGTTATGCCGAGCGTATATTAATTTTAATCGGAAGCTTTAATGCCCATACTTTTGATGACTTGTTTGAAGGAACGCGCGCTTTAGATTGGGGGAATTGGTTTGACAAAACAGACGCTTTCCCTGTAAAAGGTTATTCGGTCAATTCAACCTTGTTCAGTGTGAGCGATTGTCAGGCAATCATAAAAAAAGCTGTAGTGGAAAAGCTCAAACAAAAATATAAGCTGGAATGGTTTGAAGAGACAGGCCCGATACATCAAATACAATTTTCTATTTTGAACAATAAGGTCAGTATTTTGCTCGACACCTCCGGTCCCGGTCTACACAAAAGAGGGTATAGGTTGGACTCGAACACTGCGCCGATTAAAGAAACACTCGCCGCTGCCCTGTGCTGCATATCCAAGCTCCGCCCTTATCACACGCTTTATGACCCTATGTGCGGTTCGGGAACGATTTTAATTGAAGGTGCGATGATGGCAAAAAATATAGCACCCGGAGTCAATCGAAATTTTACTGCTGAGCGTTGGTCACTGTTTTCTGAAGATGTCTGGTCAAAAGAACGAGAACGCGCGAAGTCGTTGGTGAAAGATGCTGATTCATTTTTCGCTTATGGGTCGGACATTGATGAGTTGTCCCTGGAATATGCGAAATCCAACGCCGAGCGTGCCGGTGTAGCGGAACTTATAGACTATAAACTTGCCGATTTTGCTGATTTTAGCCCCACTACGGAGCGTGGCACAGTGATTTGTAACCCGCCTTACGGTGAAAGAATGCTTGATGTTGATTCGTCTGAACAACTATATAAACAAATGGGCGAAATATTTTTACAAAAAAAAGGCTGGTCCTATACCGTAATCAGTCCGTCGGAGACATTTGAGCAATCCTTCGCACGCAAAGCCGACAAAAGACGAAAGCTTTATAACGGCATGATCAAATGTCAGGCATATATGTATTATAAATAGGAGGCGGAATTTATGAAACATGTTTTTATTATCAATCCCAAAGCGGGAAAAGGCAAGGCCAAAGCGATATGTACCTTTAAGCCTAAAGTTGAAGAGTACTGCCAAAATAATGCGTTGGACTTCCACATACATGTAACCACCGCAGCTTATGAAGCAATAGACTATGTTCGCAATATCGCCAAAAATGGTGAAAAGACCCGCTTTTATGCTTGTGGTGGTGATGGTACACTTTTTGAAGTTGTTAACGGGGCATTCGGTTATTCGAACGCAGAGGTTGCTGTTGTCCCTTTGGGCTCGGGGAATGATTTTATACGACTCTTTGGCTCTAAAGAGCAATTTTTAGATCTTGATGCGCAAGTTCACGGCACAGTAACGGATCTTGATGTAATAAAGTATGACGACGTTATCGCAATCAACCAATGTTCAATGGGTTTCGACGCTGAGATTAACGCAAAACAGTGCTACTTTAAAAAAATGCCTCTTATGAAAGGCGAAACTGCATATATGGCATCGCTTCTTTATTGTTTTTTGAAGAAAATAAACAATGTTTTTACGATAAGAATCGATGATGGGGAGCCTTTTACACAGAATACTCTTTTTTGTGTCGCCGGGAATTCGAGATGGTATGGTGGGGGATTTAAAGCGGCTCCGCTTGCGATGCCGGATGACGGGTTGCTTGATTTTATCGTCGTCAAAAAAAATATGAACCGCCTGAAATTACTGGGTCTTGTAGGTAAATACAAACAAGGCAAACATTTGGGTTGGGATTTTACTAATTTTGTCAGAGGGAAGAAAATTACAATACACTCCGATAACGAAGCAGCCATAAATTGCGATGGCGAAAAAAGATTCGGTAACGATGCAACATTTGAAATTGTTGAGAAGGGTATAAAATTTGTCATCCCTTCCGGTTCATCATATTTTGAAGATAAAGCTTCCGGAAAACTCAACTGCACGTGTTAAGCGCATAACTGTAATAAGATTATAGACTACAAACCGGACGCAGAGCTTAAAAAGTTCTGCGTTTTTTTATGTTAAAATTTACAGTATGTTAATGTGTTCAAACCTTAAATAGAATAAGATAATATATGGGGAACGAGGGATTGCTTTGATCGGATATATAAAAGCTAATAAAGCTCAGCTGAAAGTGAAGGATTACGAAATATACAAAGGTATTTATTGCTCTTTGTGTAAACAGCTTCGTAAAAGCTATTCACCTCTTGCGCAGATATTTTTGAGTTATGACTTTGCTTTCCTGCTTGTGTTAAAAATGGCAATTTCGCCGGAATGTCCCACATTTAAGACAAAGAGATGTCACTATAATCCATTGGTTAAATGCAACTGTTGTGTCAACGAAGATATTGCTTTATGTGCGGATTTATCCATTATCATCTCCTATTACAAAGTGAAGGATAATATACGCGATAGCAAATTTTTAAAGAAAATTGCGATATATCTTTTCTTGCCACTTGTTGCGATTATGCACAATAAAGCCAAACGTCGTCTTCCTGATTTTGAAAAAGTTATTGCACGGGCAATGTTTGAGCAGGCCTCGCTTGAAGATAATAACCAAATGAGCGTTGATATGGCTGCACAACCCACTGCAAGAGCATTGTCTGCAATATTTTCAATGCGTGAATCACACGATGAACAAAAAAAAGTGCTTGAAAGATTAGGTTATATGCTTGGGCGCTGGGTCTATATTATTGATGCCGTTGATGATTTACCGGATGACATCAAAAACAATTCCTTTAATCCGTTTAGACTAAATATAAGCGATGCTGACTCTGCGGAGCAAAACGCTCAATTTTTTGAATATGCCGGCGAAGTTCTTTCAACAACAGCGGGGGAAGCAGTGCTTGCGTTTGAACTTTTGAATATAAACAGATTTCAAGATATTTTAGAAAACATACTATTTGATGGCCTTGCAAAAGTTGCCGACGAAACGCTTGAAAAGTACGGGAGGTGCAGTATTGAAAAACCCATTTGAAGTATTGGGCATTGCTCAAACAGCAAACGAAGAACAAATTAAAGAAGCCTACAGGGAACTTGCTCGAAAGTACAGCGATGAAAAGTACAGCAACGGCCCGCTTTTAAGTATTGCGCAGAAAAAGATGCAAGAAATAAATGATGCATATGATACTATTATTCTTAACAGAGGAGGCGTTTTTAACGCAACGAACACGGGTCGCCAATCGACTTCTAATAACCAGCAAAGCGGATATTGGCAGGGCACACAAGCCTCTTCGGAGTATAATGATATTCGGGCAACCATACAAAACGGTAGAATCGATGATGCGGAAACATTGTTGGATGGCATCCCCCAAAACATGAGAAATGCGGAATGGTATTATCTAAAAGGAACAGTACAACACAGGAGAGGCTGGCTTGAAGAGGCGATTAAAAACTTTCAAACCGCTTGTGGCATGGAACCGGGGAATGAAGAATATGCTGCCGCACTAAGGGGCTTAAATCGTTCGAGAAGCGGTGGATACAGAACCGCCAGAACAAATAGGGGCGGGTGTTCCGGTTGTGACATCTGTACAGGTCTTATTTGCGCCGATTGTTGTTGCGAGTGCTTAGGCGGCGATTTGATACCTTGCTGTTAAACATTGCGGGGAGTGATATTAATTGAGAGTAAGTTCAAAAACTGCCATGGGCGGCATTGTTGCCGCTCTTTCTTTATCCTTAATGTTTTTAATTTCAATAATCCCTACCTTTACCTATGCAGTGCCTGCAGCAGCAAGTATGCTTCTTATCCCCATTGTTATTGAAATCAACAAGAAGTGGGCACTCGGCGTTTATTTTTCCGTTAGTCTACTGGGGCTGATTGTTGTACCAAACAAAGAAGTGGCGGTTATTTATGCCGCCTTTTTTGGATATTACCCGGTGCTCAAAGCCGTGCTTGAAAGCCGCTGTAAAATAATACCCGAATGGGTTTTTAAAATACTTGTTTTTAATGGTTCTGTTTTATTTTCGTATTATCTTATGCTAAAGTTTATGGGTATCACTATTGATGAGCTGGAAAAATTCGGATGGTTTGCCATTCCTTTCCTGCTTGTTCTGGGCACAGTCGCTTTCATATTATATGATTACGCGATGACAAAAGTAATTGGCTTATATTTTTCGAAATTTCAACGGCATTTCAAAGGAATGCTCAAATGAACAGTACCTCTCTTCAACAGTTGAAATTTCCTTCCTATCCGATATTGATAGGTTTTAAGGCTTGCCTTTATATGAATTGATACGCTATAATAGTATAAATTATTCGAATTTTTTAGGGGGAGTACGTATGGATTATAAGCAAGCTAACTTCGGGGTTATAGGTATTAGCGGAAGAGGGAGCAGTATGCTCTCTGAGCTACTTTCTGTTGAAGGCGTCAAGGTTACAGCCGTTTGCGATAAATATGAAGACCGCGCGCAAGACGGTGTTAAAATTGTGCAAGACAAAGCAGGCAATACGCCGGAAATGTTTTTGGATTACAGAGAACTGTTAAAAAAAGAAGACATCACAGCGATACTTTGTTGCTCGACGTGGATTACCCATAGCAGAATAGCCATTGATTCGATGCGCGCAGGCAAACATGTCGCTATCGAAGTCGGTGGAGCGGCATCCATCGAAGAATGCTGGCAGCTTGTCAGAGCGTCGGAGGAAACGGGAAAATTCTGTATGTTGCTTGAGAACTGCTGTTATGACAGAAATGAGTTGGCCTTATTTAATATGCAAAGGCAAGGGCTCTTCGGCGAAATAATACATGTACAAGGCGGTTATCAGCACGATTTGCGTGATGAGATAACCTATGGAAGAGAAACCCGCCATGGAAGACTGTTTAATTTTATGAACCGAAACGGAGATCTTTATCCGACACATCAATTAGGGCCTCTGTCGAAAATGCTGAATATTAACCGTGGCAATCGCTTTTTAACTCTTACATCTATGGCAAGCAAAGCGAGGGGTTTGCACGAAGGAATAACAGAAAATATGCCCAAAGACTACGACCTTCGGGATCATAATTTTACACAGGGCGATGTGACGACCACCATGGTTAAGTGTGCCCATGGCGAAACCATTCTTTTAATTCATGACTGTACGCTACCAAGACCGTATTCAAGGAATTGCAGAATCCAGGGAACAAAAGGCATTTGGATGGAAGATGCAAATCGAATATACCTTGAGCAATCAAGCCCAAGGCATGAATGGGAGCCGTTTGAGCCGTATAGAGATAAGTACGAACATCCGTTATGGAAGCAATATGCAAACGACGGTATTCATGCAGGCGGTCACGGAGGGATGGACTACTTGGTTCTTCAGGCTTTTGCCGAAAGTGCCATTCAAAATCTAACACCACCGATTGATGTGTATGATACGGCAGCATGGATGGCTATCACCTGTCTTTCCGAAGATTCTGTTGCCCTTGGCAGCACACCTGTTGCAATACCGGATTTCACAAACGGTATGTGGATTGACAGGGAACCTTTCAGAAGGGGCAAGTATTGCCTCGACGAAGTTTGTGATGAGTTTTACGAATAAATATTTTTACAGGGAGTATTATAGATGAATTATTACATTGGCGTTGACGGTGGTGGCACCAAAACAGAATTTGCGCTTTTTGATGATGAAAAGAAACCGGTTGCGAGCGTAAAAGGCCCCGGCAGCAACCATGAAAATTATGAGCGCGCTTTTGACGAAGCGGCTGAAATTATTTGGAAAGGCATAAACGACCTTGTATGTGAATACGGGATCAGTCTGAGTGATGTTCAGTTCACCTTAATGGGCCTTGCCGGTATTGATCATGAGTTTCAGTACGATATCATGTGTGAAAAACTCAAAGCGTATGGTCTTGAGAATTTTGAAATATTTAATGACGGGTTTATTGTTGTTAAGGCGGGGAGCCAAACGGGCGCCGCCATTGGATATAACTGTGGTACCGGTACTTGTTGTAACGCGATTGATTCGACCGGTAAAATGCTTCAACTTGCCGGTTTAAGCCAGTTTTCAGGTGATGTCGGAAATGGGCATTGGATTGCCACAACGGTTTATAAATTGATTTATGACGAAGTCTATCTTGGCATTCATAACACCCTTTTAACAGCGTTGGTTTATAAAAAGTTCAATATATCAACAAGAGAAGAGTTTTTGAGTTTGGTATCGGAGTTTGAAGACGAAAACGCGGATCAATTCATCATGAGCTTGATTGGCATCTTTTTTGACGCGGCCAAGCAAGGTGACGCCGTTGTTTTAACTGCTATTGACGAGATGGCGCTGCGTGGTGCACAACTTATTACTGCGCATGCAAACCAACTGACGTTCACAGGCGAGCGTATCGAGGTGGTCTTGTCGGGTTCTATCCACACAAAACTACCTTCGGAAATGTATATCGAGTTGATGAAAAAGAAGATTTCTCAAAACAGCGAGCGGAAGTTTGAATATATTGTCCTTAATCAACCACCAGTAATAGGTTGTGTAAATTGGATATTCCAAAATTATCGATAACCCAATCATTGGTTTTCGGTCAAAAATAAACGGAGGTTGTATCAGCAATGAAAGAAATCAGTTTAGCGGTAATCGGTTCCGGCAGTACATATTGTCCCGAACTGATTGATGGATTTATTAGAGCCCAAGACTCCTTAAAGCTTAACAGTATTGCTTTTATGGATATCGATGAGCGTAAAAGAACGATCGTCGGTAACTTGTGTGTGCGCATGCTCGACGCTGCGGGCATAGATTGTGATGTGTTATTTACAGACGATCTTGATTTGGCTTTGCAAGGGGCTGACTTTATTGTAACACAAATTAGAGTAGGCAAACTGCCTGCCCGTCATCTGGACGAAACCATTCCGTTGAAGTACGGTCTTATCGGACAAGAAACAACCGGGATAGGAGGCTTTTTTAAAGCTTTAAGAACAATCCCTGTCATGCAGAATATTTGCAATCGAATTGAAGCGATTTGCCCGGAAGCATGGCTTGTCAACTTCACCAATCCATCCGGGATTATCAGCGAGTTTATTCAGAACTTCACAAAGGTTAAGAATATCGGTTTATGCAATGTTCCTATCAATATGATAGACGATACCCGCGAAATAGCAGGGGATGGAAGTGAAATTACCTATTTGGGGCTTAATCACTTAAGTTGGATCACTTCGGTTAAGGTTGATGGTGAAAATATCCTTCCGAAAATGATGGCGGAAGGCTTTTCGACCAAAGTTATGGAAAACATTGTTGACGATGGCTTTTCTATGGAATGCCTCAAAACCATCAATGCCGTTCCTTCATCTTACCTTCAGTATTTTTACGGCAGAGTTAAAAAGCTTGAACACTTGCTATCTGCCAAGCAAAGCAGGGCAGAGGAATGTATCGAGATTGAAGAAGAGCTGTTGAAAATATATGAGGATGAAAAAATCACCGTTAAACCGGCACTTCTTGACAAAAGAGGAGGCCACAAGTATTCATTGGCAGCCGTTTCGCTTATTGATGCGATTGCCAACGATACAAACACAATAAATGTGGTCAATATTAAAAACGGACATACGCTTGACTTTCTGGATGAAAACGACATAGTTGAAATAGCTGCAAAAATAGGCAAAAACGGAGCTGTTCCTGTTCCGATAGAAAGAATAGGCAACCGCCACATTATCGGCCTTATGAGGGTCATAAAGGAGTATGAGCGGTATACAGTCAAAGCTGCAATGTCCGGGTCTGTTGAAGACGCAATGAATGCGCTGCTTATACATCCGTTAATCGGTGACTGGGACAAGGCGTCAAAATGTTTTGAAGAGATGAAGCATGCACATAAGAAGTATCTTCCACAGTTTGAATAAATAATTATAATATTTCCGCCCCCGAAAGCAGTTGCTTTCGGGGGCGGAAAAGTAGAACCTGTTATTCTTCGTTCGGGGATAGTCTGAATGCGAATGCTAGACCTTCCTTTGCGCTAAAGGTGTACTGCGGCAATGTATCCGGCCCGCAGCTGGAACTGCCCGTTCCGCGCATAAATCCATCGATGGATACAAAAGTTGTATCTTGATCAAAAAGGTCTTCCTGATGCAAAGCCGTCTGGAGCAATTTTTGCGTGTAGTGGTGAATACTGAAACTAAACTTTTCATCAAGGTATTCAATGGTGAGACCTTTGCCTTGGCTGTTCGATATTTTAAGCCATCGTACTTCCGTCCTGTTACCGTTGTCTTGCGGCTTGATGTAGGGGACATTCATGTTGTCAACACAATCACTGTACACACCTAAGGTTGTGTGCGCTTTCAAGTCACAAAGGTTTTCAAAGCTTCCCAACCCGAAGTATTCAACAGCGTCAAACTGCCGCGGCATCTCAAAGGTAAGGCCGAAACGCGGCAAATCATGTTCAATCAAGGGGTTGATAAAGGGTTTGATAGCAGTATGGATATCAATGGTGCCGTTTTTGTAAACGGTGTAGATGATACTTGCGTTGAAAACCTTGAATATTGAGTTCTTCATTATTTGCTCGGTGCTTACAACCACCTTATCATCCGATTCTTCATAGCTGAATGAGCTTGCTTTAATACTTAAATCGTCATAACCCGCTTTATGCCATTTGCTCTTTAGGTTTTTGTCGTTATCAAGAAGGGCACGGAAAACATTAGGGGTAAACCCTTTTGATGCAACGGGAGTTTGACTTAAAAACTCAGTGCCGTTTACCTTATAGCTTTCCGGCAGGCCGGTCGTTTTATTGAAATTCAGAGAACCGTTTTCAAAATTTAATGTTAAGGTGTTCTCATCGTCTATTATTGACGGCTTTCCGAATGTGTATTGTGCCGCAGTTTGAACGGCTTCGTTAAGAGTGATCTGCTCTGTTGCAATTTCCACACCTTCATTGTTATAATATAGGAAGGTAATATGTTGGTCACAGTGGGTTGCCGCATCATAATTTATAGCGATCAACTGCTCGCCTTCCGGCTCAATATCGAGAGGGAATGTGCCGGAGTCCACTTCATATCCGTCATTCAGCAACACCCATTTTACCGTAATATAGTCTGCGTTTAAAAAACGATTGGTGTTTTTAAATTTAAAAGTTCCCTGCCCCGCAAAGCCGGCACGAATGGGTCTGTAAACAGCTTTCATCACCATTGCACCTGTATGCAACGTTCTGTCGGGAAATAAAAGCCCGTCAACACAAAAATTACCATCGTGTTTACGCTCACCATGGTCGCCACCGTACGTATATTTATACTTACCATCTTCATGGTAAACTGCATGGTCTGCCCATTCCCAAATGCACCCACCCATAAAAATATCCGAAGAATATATTACTTCCCAATAATCTTCCAAACAACCGGGGCCAACGCCCATTGCATGGCAGTATTCACACAGGAAGAAAGGTTTGTTCAGATACCCTTTCCCCCTTGTCCCATCCTTGACTTTTAATAAATTTTCAATGCTGGTATACATTTCGGAAACCACGTCGTAGGAATGCCGTTTGGTGTGAATAACGCCTTCGTAATGAACGGGAATTTTGGGCGAGATATCGTGTAAAAACTCATAACAGGCATCTTGGCACTTGTAGCCGCCCGCTTCATTGCCCAGCGACCACATGGTTATAGAAGGATGGTTGCGGTCACGATAATACATTCGGCTTACCCGATCAACGTAGCGCGGTATCCATTTGATGTTGTTGCTTATTAAATTGATGTTATAATGGGGGGCGTCTCCGCAGCCATGGGTTTCAATATCTGCTTCATCCACAACATACAAGCCGTAAATATCACATAAAGTTAAGAGATTCGCATCGGGCGGGTAGTGAGAGGTCCGCACTGCGTTCACATTGAGTGATTTCATTAGTTTGATGTCTTTTTCAAGGTCTTCAAAAGTCATTACATAACCGTTTTTGCAGTGCGTGTCATGATGATTGACACCCTTGAATTTTATTTTTTTATCGTTAAACTTAAAAACATCGTTATCGATTTCAATCCACTTGAAACCCGTATAATTTCTGATTGTTTGTGCTTCGCCTGTATCCTTTGTCAAGGTAATATAAGTTTGATAGACGGATGGTTTCTCGGCATTCCACGCCAGGACTGAAAGGTTTTCAAATGAGACCTCTGTTTTATTGGACGCCGGAACACTTTTCTTCATAATTGTTGTTTCGTTGTCTTTTAGTTCGACACAAAGGGTGTAATTGCCGGTAGTTCCTTCCAGGTCGGCATGGACATGTAAATTCCAACCGGAAGAAGACTTTTCGGTTTCAAGATAATAGTCGTTTATATGGGTTGGCGGCATCTTATACAGGAGCACATCCCTAAAGATTCCGTTTTCTCTAAACATATCCTGGCATTCGAGAAAAGTGGCGGTTGACCACTTGTGAACGACGGCGACAAGCTCGTTTTCACCTTCAACAGTAAATTGAGAAATGTCGAATTCCGCAGTATTGTGAGCGCCTTCGCTGTAACCTACATAATTACCGTTTACATAGACATCAACGCAAGCGATAACGCCAAGAAAAGCAATTGTAAAATGACCGTTACAATGTTCGAGTTCAAACCGCTTTCTATAGACACCGGCGGAAAACTCTTTAGGAAGTTTTGGCGGGCGCGTTTCAAATTCATAAGGGCAGTTTAGATATACCGGTGGTTCGTATCCCGTTCTTTGCCATGTCGAGGGAACTGTAATTTTGTCAAAACACTCAATTGATGTATCCAGAACATCGGGTAAGGACGATTTTTTTTCGTAATACTTAAAATCCCACTCTCCTGAAAGCACGTCAACCATATCAGAAGAAAAACGCTCTGCCGACACAGGCGTTTGTTCAAGTATTTCACTTGACTCGTAAGGGATAAAATAAGCCCTTGCAGCCTTTTTGTTCAGCTCGTAAATGTCGAAATCGCCATAATTTGTGCGGTTAATGGTATACTTCATGATGATGTCCTCCTTTTAAATTCAAAATTTAGCAGTCAAAAGCATTATAGCCTATAACACGATAACCACTTAATAATGCAGAAAAAAATAATTGATCGGGAGCGAAGAAACATGCAGATTAACTCGGATGGATGGAACTTGCAAAAATATCAAGAGTTCGCAAGATACTTACAAACTTTTAGGCAAGAAAATTATGCTGTTTTCTCATCTAAAATCATCCCGGGCATCCCGAACATTTGTGGAATCAGGGTCCCTCAGTTAAGAAAACTTGCCAAAGAAATTGCCAAAGGCGATTGGAGAGGGTTTTTAAAAGTTGCAAAAGATGATACGTATGAAGAAAAACTGCTTCAGGGGATTGTCATAGGTAGTGCTCAAACAAACATAAAAGAGACAATCGGCTTGATTGAAAATTACGTTAAAAAAATAGACAATTGGGCGCAGTGTGACAGCTTTTGCTCAAGTTTGAAAGTGACTAAAACGAACAAAAACCAAATGCTAAACTTAATAAAAAAGTGTTTAAATTCTGAAAAGGAGTATTCTGTGCGATTTGCTGTTGTGATGTTGATAAATTATTATATTGAAGACGAGTATTTAGAATTTGTGCTGGACACATTGAATAGCCTTAAAGCGGATGAATATTATGTGAAAATGGCCATTGCGTGGGCTGTATCTATTTGTTTCATTAAATTTCCCGAAGAAACGACAGCGTTTTTATTGAACAATCTGCTGGACGATTTCACTTATAATAAATCAATTGACAAAATCAGGGATTCGCACAGGGTAGAGAGTGCCGTAAAAATACATCTAAAGGGTATGAAAAGAAGAAATGATGCCTAAAGCTTGCCTGTGTGTTCAAGGTGTGTTCAGTTTATCAATCATCATTTTCGCCGCCTTATAAATATCCCCACACCCAAGCGTAATCACTAAATCACCTTTCGAGGCATTTTCGACAACATAATCGGAAACCTCTTGAAAGGTATTGAACCAGACGCTGCCCGGTATTTTTTCGGCAAGCTGTGAGCTGTAAACCTGGTAGGTGTTCACCTCACGCGACCCCATTACCTCGGACAAGACCACTTTTGTCGCTATTTTTAGAGCGGTTGCGAAATCATCCATAAGCATGGAAGTTCTTGAAAACGTGAACGGCTGAAAAACCGCCCACACTCTTTTATACCCCATTAGCATAGCCGCTTCAAGGGTTACGGTAAGCTCTTTGGGATGATGGGCATAGTCATCGGCAATGGTAATTCCTTTGTAGCAGCCGAGGATTTCAAAACGTCTGCCTGCGCCGCTGAAAACCTCAAGCCCACGACGGCATTGCTCAAAAGAGGCACCGGCTTCCATGGCGGCCACAATCGCGGCGAGCGCGTTGTAAACATTGTGTGTGCCAGGAACATTTAGCAGAATACGCCCGAGCAAGTTGTTGTTATAATAAAAATCAAATTCCGCAAAAGCTTTATGCATCGTAATATTCTTCGCGTAGGCGTCATTATATTCATTTAAACCGAACGAAATTTTATTTTTGTTTTCAATTCCGTCGACAGCAAGAAGGGTTTGGCTATCATCACCGTTATATATAATACAGCGGGACGCTTTATTTGCGAACTTTGAAAACGACAAGATTAAATTATCAATTGTTTTAAAATAATCCAGATGATCCGCGTCAATGTTTAGAATTATCGAGACATCGGGGTACAACTCAAGAAAAGTATCTGCAAACTCACAAGCTTCACAAATCAAGGTTTCGCTATTACCAATGATTCCGTTGGTTCCGGTTAAGGGCAGTTTTCCCCCAATAATAGCGGAAGGGGAAAGTCCGGCATCGATAAGAATTTCCGTTATCATCGCCGTGACTGTCGTTTTACCATGTGTTCCGCTGATACCAAAACAGTTGTTATACCTACGTGTTATTTCCCCGAAAAGCTTTGCACGTTCAAAGGTTGGTATTGTGGATGCTCTGGCGGCACAAAGCTCCGGATTATCATCCAATAGCGCAGCAGTGAAAATGATCATTTCGGCCGCGTTGATATTTTCGGCTTTTTGTCCCAAGACAACAGGAATACCGAGTGCGCGGATTCGCGAAAGCGTTTCACTTTCGTTGTTGTCGGAACCGGAAATCTCGTAGCCCTGAGCATGTAAAATTTCCGCAAGCGGACACATGCCGGCCCCACCGATACCGATAAAATGTACCTTTTTGACTTTATCCAAAAGTAGTCTTATCTCAGACAACATTGTCATCCTCTCTTTTATAAACTGCTAAAGACATTATATTGTATTTGCATAAAAAAATATACACCTAAAACCAAAATATTGAAATGTTTTCCTTTTAATCTTTCGCTAATATGATATAATATATTGGTTTAATAATTTATTTCAGTATCCGAACGTATTTTCAATCAAAATATTTAACTCCGAAAAGCGAGGGAACCCGGTTCATGGAAGAAAAATTGCATGAAGGCCACAGAGACAGATTAAAACAGAAGTTTTTGAATGATGAAAAATCTCTCGCCGAGCATGAATTGCTTGAATTGTTGCTTTTTTATGCTATCCCAAGGAAAGACACGAATGAAAAGGCTATAAAAATGATCAGAACCTTTGGCTCTTTTTCCGATTTATTTGATGCCGATGCCAAACAAATAGCCACTGATTGTGACGTGAGTTTGAATGTGGCCTTGCTTATCTCCCTCGTATCAAGGATTTCTAAAAAAAATGAAGCTAAAAAACAAGACAAAGATAAATACAAGAAAAAGATTAACACCCCTCAAATCGCCGGCAAACACGCCATTGAGTTGTTCCGTGATGCGAAATATGAACAGTTTTACTTGATTTGTCTTAATTCACAAAAATGGGTTAATTATTCCGCTCTGGTACAAGAGGGCACAATAAATGAAGTGGCCGTTTATACAAGGCTAATTGTTGAGTTAGCGATAAGGCACAAGGCACACAGCGTCATTTTATCGCATAATCATCCCGGTGGCAGCTTAACGCCGTCTAAAGAAGATCTCGATATAACCAGAGCGATTGAGGCTGCCTTGGAAACGATCAACATTGTTGTCAATGATCATATAATCGTAGCAGACAGTCAATATGTGAGTTTAAAAGAGCAAAATTACATTTAACAGATTGAAATATGTTCATTATATGATATAATTTTTAATTGGAGGTATCGGTATGATAAAAAAAGCTGACGAAATGATTAAAACCATCAAACCGCAAATGCGGGGAGGAACAGGGCAGGCCACGGTTACAGATTGGTTGCTTGCACAGGAATATACAGGCAAGGCGAGGCTTATGGCAACCATAACGCTTGAACCCGGTTGCTCTATCGGTGAGCATGTCCATGAAAATGAGGAAGAAGTTTTTTATATTATCAGCGGAACCGCTTTGTATAATGACAACGGCTGCGATGGTACGCTGCGTACGGGCGATTCCTGTATTTGCCTTGCAGGGCAAAGGCATTCAATAGCGAATAACGACAAAAAGGATTCACTCGTTATTGCCGCTATCATTTTAACGCTTTAAGTCAGGAAATAGTTTGTTTAACAGAATGATTGGAATATATTGCAGGGGAGCCCTTAAATGTCCGGTAAATTGATTGTAATTGAAGGCTTGGATGGCAGCGGAAAATCAACGCAGCTAAACCTTTTATATGAAAAATTGAGACGCTTGGAAATGGATGTTTGCAAAATTAAGCTGCCTAATTATGATGACCGTTCCAGCGAACTTGTTAAAATGTATCTTGACGGTAGATTCGGTAAGAACCCGCAAGATGTCAACGTGTATGCGGCATCATCTTTTTTTGCCGTTGACAGGTACGTTAGCTATAACTGTTATTGGAAAGATGATTATCAAAACGGCAAACTGATTCTGGCCGACAGATATACCACCTCGAACGCATACCACCAAATTATAAAATTGCCTCGGAAGCGTTGGGATGCCTATTTACAATGGCTTCAAGATTACGAATACAATAAACTTGCCATCCCAAAGCCAGATATTGTCATATATTTGGACGTACCGGTAGCAATATCCCAAAAGCTTATGACTGCTCGATATTCCGGTGACGAAGTGAAAAAAGACATTCATGAGAAAAACCTTGAATACCTCAACCAATGTACGCTCGCGGCCGCTTATGTGTGTGAAGCATTGCAGTGGAAGAGTGTCTTATGTGTCGAGTCGGGGCAGCTTCTCACCGTCGAAGAAATCTCAAATAAAGTATATCAGATCGTTTTAAAGGAGCTTAAAATAAATGCTTGATTTTCGATACCCGGAAATTTCCGACAAAGATTGGATAAAAGAATATCTGGACGTCTCTCAATATATGGGCTGTGAATACACATTTGGTAACATCTTTGCATGGAGCCCTGTATTCCAGACGAAGATTATTCAGTTTAAAGATAGCCTTATCACCAAAAGCAGAGGCGAAAAACCTGCCTATTCCTGCCCGGCAGGGCACGGTGATTTTGAGTCCATTATTCCGGATTTGATAGTCGATGCGAAAGAGTGGGGGCATCCCTTTAAAATGGTCGGCATCACGCCCGGATGTATTGAAAAAATCGAAAATACATTCCCAGGGAAATTTGACTTTATACCCTACAGAGATGGTTTTGACTATATTTATCTTGCGGACGATTTGATCAATCTGAGAGGGAAAAAATATCATAGTAAACGTAACCATATAGCCGGATTTGAAAGAGAAAACGACTGGTCGTTTGAGATAATTGACGAAAAAAACTTATCGGACTGCATAGCCATGAATGAAGCTTGGGCCGATGAAAACAATGCGGAAGATTCAGAGTCAATTTCTTTAGAACAGCAAGCCATACATCGCGTCTTCGACAACTACTTTGCATTGGACTTTTCCGGAGGGCTTATACGCGTTGATGGGAAACCCGTTGCTTTTACAATGGGCGAAAAACTCAATAACGAAACATATTGCGTGCATTTTGAAAAAGCGTACGCAAATATTCGCGGTGCCTACCCAATTATAAACCGTGAGTTTGTAAAAAATGTTGTGAGTGATTATAAATATATTAATCGTGAAGAAGACGCGGGGGTAGAGGGTTTGAGAAAAGCAAAGCTTTCTTATCATCCAACCATCCTGCTTGAAAAATATCTTGTCCGTTTCAAAGGAGAAGTATGATTGACTTTGCCTCGAAAAATGATTTCAAAGAAATCGTGAACCTCTGGCACATCTCTTTTGGTGACAGTGAGGCAACCATAGAGCGCTTTTTGCACACACTGTTTGTCGAAAATAATTGCTTAGTTTTTAGGGAAGACTCCTCGATTATATCCATGCTTTTCCTTTTGCAAGCAGATATCGTATCCGCTTCCTCAACTCATCCGGCATATTATGTTTATGCCGCTTGCACCGCCCCGCACAGCAGGGGAAGGGGAGTCATGTCTAAATTGCTCGAGTACACCATCGATTTTGCTGCCAAAGAAAATAGAGACTTTTTGTGCCTTGTTCCGGCCGATGAACACCTTTTTGAATACTATTCGCGCTTTGGATTTAAAAGAATATTTAAAAGAAAAGAATTTACGCTAAGCAGAAGCATCATGAGTCAGTTAGCTGAAAACGATGCCCAAACATGTAAGCCGTCAACAAATGCGATTAAGCTGTTGCGTGATAAGGCTATTTCAACAGGAAGCCGTCTTTTATGGGATGAAAACATAATCAAGTACGCTATAGAAGAAAATGAGCTTTCGGGCGGCAAGAGCATTTTTGTTCAAAAAAACGGAGAGTTTGTTGGCTACTCCATTTATAATATAAAAAGTGATACCATCATTGTCAAAGAATTGTGTGCATGGAAAGGTTCTTTTGGATTGATAGCAAATATCTTAGTAAATCAAACTCAAGCGGATTATTTTCAATTCAGTTTGCCTTTGGAATTTCCTTTTTCTGCCGATAATTTAACGATCAGAGACAATGGGATGATTTTGCCGTTAAACGCAGTTGGTACGACGGTACTTGACACAATGTTTCAAGCGTTCATTGGGTTTACGCTTGAATAACTATGAAGGAGTGTGTACTTTTATGATCTATGTGTTTTTTGCTCAAGGGTTTGAAGAGGTTGAAGGAATCACGGTTGTTGATGTGCTTCGAAGGGCAAATTTGAACGTTGTGACAGTAGGCGTAGGTTCCGCATGTATAACAGGCGCGCACGGTATATCCATTATGTGTGATGAAGAGATTACTAAAGTGACGCCAAACGAAACAATTGATGCAATCGTACTACCGGGAGGAATGCCCGGCACCACTAACTTGGAAAAATCGCCAAAAGTTCAAGCAATGATTGATTATGCAGCGATGAAGAACATTTTGATTGGCGCAATATGCGCAGCACCGATAATTTTAGGTCACAAGGGTCTCCTCAAAGGGAAAAAAGCCACTTGTTTTCCGGGTTTTGAACAAGATTTAATCGGTGCCCGGTTGAGTGATGAATCGGTTTGCAGGGATGGGAATATTATTACCGCAAAAGGAATGGGCGTATCCATTGACTTTTCCATAGAGATAGTCAAGGTTTTAACCAATGAACAGACAGCTTTAAATCTGAAGGAGTCTCTCCAATGTCCATAAAAAGCCTTAAAGATATCCGCGTACAAAAAAATATTTTTCGTGACAAATCAAAAGAATACAGAGAGCATTTGACTGCTGACGAAAAACTGCGCCTGGATCAAAAAATTACGAACCGTTTTTTAAATCTATGGTATTACAGAGATTGTGATTTGTTGATGACCTATGTATCAACCTCAATTGAAGTTGATACGATACCAATTATTCAGAAAGCGCTTGAAGGTGGAAAACGAGTTGCGGTGCCATACTGTATTGCAGGGACTAGAAACATAGATTATTATTTAATCAACTCTTTAAATGACCTTGCTCCGGGAACATTTGGCGTGATGGAACCTATAGTGGGAAAATGCAAGAAGCTTGAATTATTCGATGGGGCCTTATGTATTGTGCCTGCTTTGTCCTTTGATATCAGTGGGTATCGCCTGGGCTTTGGTAAGGGGTATTTTGACAGATTTTTGGCAAGCATTGATATTGAAAAAATCGGAATATGCTATGATTCTTGTATATTCGATGAAGTTCCGCGCGGAAGATACGATAAACAGGTTAATATGATTGTTACTGAAAGTCGAATAATTGATCTTTCATCATCAGACTCAAGATAGGGGAAGAAAATGAAGAATAACGACTACATGATGACGGATAAGTATACCGGCGGTTTTGCACAATCAAGCAAAAACCGTCCGGACGATAATACACCTAAATATAAAGGCGAAATTTATTTTTCAAACCCCCCGCAAGCGTTTGAACAGACTAACCCAAACACAAAGACGAAGAAAAAAAAGAAAAAGTTTGCAATCAATGTGAAGACATTGGTCGTTATCTGCGCCATCTTGCTTTCAACCGCTATATTGACCTCGACGGCCATATCCGTTGTGAATGACCTCTTTGCGCTAAACCGCAGTAGTGAAATAGTTGAAGTAAATATACCGGAAGGCGCCACCACAAAACAAATATTAAAAATTCTTGCCGAAAAAAAACTAATCAAACAAAGAGCATTGTCGGGTATGTTTATTAATTTTACCAGCAGAGTTAAAAAGTCAAAAGAAGCGCAGTATTTAAACGGAGTCTACTATATTAAGTCTGACATAGGTCTTGAGGCTATGCTGAATGAATTTAAAGTCGCACAAACCGCTGCCGAAACAATTAAGCTTGTCTTCCCGGAGGGATGGACGATTTATCAGATAATAAACAAGCTTGACGAATACAAAGTCAGTAAAAAAGAATACCTCTATGCAGCTTTAAATGAAACGAAATTCAATTATTCTTTTGTCCCGCTTATCCCGGCCAATAAAAACAGAACACAACAGTTGGAGGGGTACTTTTTCCCCGATACATACGAATTTTTTGTGGATGAGAATGCAAACAGTATTATCAACAGACTTTTATCGAACTTTAACGATAAATGGACGAAAGAATATTCCAAACGTGCACAAGCTCTTGGCATGTCAATTGATGAGGTGATTATAATCGCCTCCATAATCCAGGGCGAAGCTGCGAATGCAGAACAAATGCCCCTGGTTTCGTCTGTTTTACACAACAGGATTGCAAAGCCCGCGGTTTACCCTGCTTTGGAATGTGACGCCACTAAAAATTATATAACAAGGATTGTTAAGCCAGCGCTTGGTGAAGTAAAGGCAGGGACCTATATGGATGTTTATAACACCTATATTTCTCCGGGTCTGCCTCCCGGCCCGATATGCAACCCCGGCATTAAAGCGATTGAAGCAGCATTAAATCCAAAAGAAACGGATTATTACTACTTCAGGCATGACAAAAATGGGAAAATCTACATGGCACGAACATTCAACGAGCATGATGCCAACTTTAAAGAAATTATGAAAATTGACAGTAAGAGGTAAATGACCAATAGATACAAATGATATAAAGCTTAATAGTTTTAATAATTTTCCTCTTGATTTGCCGGAATTGCTCTCGCCGGCCGGTAATCGAGAGAGTCTTGAATTTGCCTTGGCGTATGGGGCTGACGCCGTTTATTTCGGTGCCACCCGTTTTGGCATGCGTGCTGGAGCTGCAAATTTTGCGCTTGAAAAAATTGAAGAAACAGTAAAGTTTGTGCACAGCAAGGGCGCTAAAGCTTATTTAACGTGCAATATAATGCCACACAATGATGATTTGAAGGATATGCCGGAGTTCTTAGAAAAAGCGGCGAGTGCAGGTGTTGATGCGCTGATAATAGCAGATCTTGGCATATTATCACTCGCACAAAAATATGCCCCCGGTTTGGATATTCACAGTTCTACCCAACTGGGTGTGACAAACTATATGACAGCTTTAGCTCTGTATGAAATGGGTGTAAAACGGATCGTTTTGTCCAGAGAGCTGAGCCTGAATGAAATTCGTGCAATACGCGCTCGAATCCCCGCGGAAGTTGAGTTAGAGTGTTTTATTCACGGAGCGATGTGCGTTTCTTATTCCGGCAGATGCTTGATTTCAAACTACTTGGTTGGAAGAGATGCCAACACAGGCGACTGCACACAGCCGTGCCGATGGAAATATAGCCTTGTTGAGGAAACGAGACCGGGTGAATATATTCCGATATTAGAAGAAGATAAAGGCACTTATTTGTTGAGTTCCAAAGACCTTTGTATGATTAATCACATACCGGAACTCATTCATGCCGGAATTACCGGTTTTAAAATTGAAGGTAGAGCAAAAAACGCTTATTACACGGCTGTTGTTACAAACGTATATAGGAAAGTAATTGATGAGTGGAATAAAAAACGAACGTTGACCTATAAGCCGGTACAATGGATAATGGATGAACTGGATAAAGTCAGTCATAGAGAATATAACACCGGTTTCTATTTTACCAACCCTTCAAAAAACGCTCAAATAACTTACAAGGGCGGTTATCTCAGAGAGTGGGATTTAGCAGCTATCTCATTAAGACAAGACGACGGATACCTTACTGTTATACAAAGAAATAAATTTTATAATGGAGACACATTGGAAGTGCTTGAACCGGGCAAAAAACCTTTTAGCGTAGTAGTAAATGACCTGCAAACCGAGGACGGTGTTGGCATTGATTCAGCCCCACACCCGATGATGACCGTTAAATTTATCTGTGAAAAAAAGGTCAGGGCGAACTCAATCATCCGGATGCGAAGAAACCCTGCCTAAAAGACCAAAAGTTTGACAAATTCGGCTGACGGGATTATAATAAAAACAATATTTGGCTTGTGAGAAAAGATTTAAAATGAATCACTCAGAGAGAACTGCCGGTTTACGATTTTTCGTAATACAGCTGTAAGGCAGTTTGTGAAAAACATTTTAATCAGCCGTCTCGATGTTTTAAGCAACCAAAAGACAAAGCCCTGCTGTGTTGAACAGTGGCGTTGCCCGCGTTATTAGGCTTTAAGTGATGCATTTGCATAATTTGGGTGGTACCGCGGATTGCTCCGTCCCAAAACAGCAAAGGCATCCGTATTATTTTTATAGGAGTGTTTTTTATGAAATGGACCGGACTTAATGAGCTTAGAGAAATATATCTGTCGTTTTTTGAGAGTAAAAATCATTTGCGACTGCCAAGCTTTTCGCTTGTACCACAGGGGGACAAAAGTCTACTGCTTATAAATGCCGGCATGGCACCTTTGAAAAAATATTTTACAGGCGAATCAACGCCACCCGCCCCAAGAGTAACGACCTGCCAAAAATGTGTAAGAACGCCGGATATTGACAGGGTAGGGAAAACATCCAGGCATGGCACCTATTTTGAAATGCTCGGCAACTTTTCTTTCGGTGACTATTTTAAGCAGGAAGCCATAAAATGGGCTTGGGAATTTTGTACAGAAGTTGTCGCTCTGCCGAAAGAAAAATTATTTGTCAGCGTTTTTTTTGAAGATGATGAAACGTATAAGATTTGGCAGCAAGAAATCGGCATAGATGCCAATCATCTGGTTAAGCTTGGAAAAGAAGACAACTTTTGGGAACTGGGCACAGGCCCTTGCGGTCCGTGTTCCGAGATATATTATGACCGTGGTGAAGAATCCGGTTGCGGTTCACCCGAGTGCAAACCGGGTTGCGATTGTGATCGATATGTGGAGTTATGGAACTTGGTGTTTACTCAGTTTGAAAGTGACGGGGCAGGCAACTATAAAAACCTTTCGAAAAGAAATATTGATACCGGGATGGGACTGGAAAGACTCGCATGCATCATACAAGGGGTAGACAATCTTTTTGAAGTCGATACCGTTCAAAATATTATGAAACACATTTCTAAAATTGCGGGCGTGCTGTATAAAGACAACGAAAAAAACGATACCTCATTAAGGGTTATAACAGATCATATTCGCAGCACGACATTTTTGATTGGTGATGGGGTATTGCCCTCCAATGAAGGCAGGGGTTATGTTCTTCGTCGCTTATTGCGCAGGGCATCACGTCACGGCAGACTTTTGGGCATTAAAGAACCTTTCCTTTCGGAAATATGTGAAACGGTCATTCAAGAGAATAAAGATGTGTACCCTAACCTGTTGGAAAAACGAGATTTTATTTTGAAGGTCATTACGAATGAAGAGGAAAATTTTGGGAGAACGATTGACACCGGGCTGCAAGTGCTCGAACAAATATTAACATCTTCAAACCTGAAAACAATTAAAGGCGCTGACGCATTCAAGCTTTCGGATACTTACGGCTTTCCCTTAGAACTAACAAAAGAAATCGCAGAAGAAAAAGGCTTGACTGTTGACGAATCAGAATATGAACAGCTATTCAATCAACAAAGAACAAAAACAAGAAATGCACGTAAAAGCGCAGGGGATAACGGCTGGGAAAAAGCGGCTGATCTGATTGCTGCAGTGCCGCCGACAATTATAGTGGACAAGCAAACCGATTTAGCTCAGAGCACTATTTTGTCGATAATTGAAAACAATGAATTGGTTGAAAACCTACAGATGGGGGATAAAGCAACCCTCGTTCTTTCGGAAAGTGTTTTTCACCCCGAAAGCGGAGGGCAACTCGGCGATATCGGAACGATTGAAAACGGGAATTTTATATTCCGGGTTGAAGAGGTAACCTCGTCAACGAATGGTGTAATTTTGCACCATGGGTCAATCAAAAATAATAAAGAAGTCGCTATCGGTGACCATGTAACTTTGAAAGTTGATGAAGATAGAAGGAATGCTACCAGGCGTAACCATACTGCCGCTCACTTGCTTCATTCAGCGCTGCGCACGATTGTCGGCAATCATGTTGTGCAAGCGGGGCAAGAGGTTGGCCCTCGGATTATGCGTTTTGATTTTACACATTTTAGCGCATTGAGCGAGGAAGAAATCCTAGGAATAGAAAATCTTATCAATAAAATTATTATGGCCGCTTTGCCGGTTGATGTAAGAGAGATGCCCCTTGAACAAGCAAAAGCAATGGGTGCAATCGCTCTTTTTGACTCGAAATACGGGAAAACAGTTCGAGTTGTGAAAGTAGGGGATTACTCTGCCGAATTATGCGGGGGCACACATGTGGATAACACAGGGAATATTGGTTTGTTTAAAATCATTTCCGAATTTTCCGTATCGTCGGGCGTAAGAAGGATCGAGGGAATAACGGGGTTCGGTGTAATCGAACATCTTGAGAATATCGAACACATAATGAAGAGAACAGCCGGTGTCCTTAAAATCAGCAACACAAATGAAATAGAACAAAGGGTGATTTCGACAATCACTGATTTGAAGCTCAAGGAAAAAGAGATACAAAACCTCAAAACCAAACTTTCTTCCTACAAAGCTGATGAACTAATTAAACAGGCAAAATCACTCGGGAGCATCAAACTGGTATCTGCCCTAATGAAAGACTTCACAGCAGAGGACCTCAGAGCTTTAAGTGATAGCATTAAAGTACAGCAGGATAATATGGTTGTTGTTCTGGCCGGTGTAAATCAAGCCAATGATGCAGTGAGTTTCACCGCTGCAAGCTCACCGAACGCAATCAAAGCCGGTATTCATGCGGGCATGCTCGTTAAAGAAATCGCTGTTTTGGCAGGAGGCTCAGGAGGCGGAAGACCGGACAGTGCAATGGCCGGCTCAAAAAATCCTGCACTGGTGCATGATGCAATGCAACATGTTGACGAAGTCGTCCTTAAAATGTTAAAATTATAAAATAATAACAGAGGTGATCAAAAAATGAGCTGTATATTTTGTAAAATCGTAAGCGGTGAAATACCTTCTAAAAAGGTTTTTGAAGATGAAGATGTTCTGGCTTTTTACGACTTGGATCCTCAAGCGCCCATACATATTCTTTTAATACCGAAAAAACATATTGAGTCTGCCGGAGACATCGATGTTTCAAACAGTAAAACAGTTGCTCGCATATTCGAAGTGGTAGCGAAACTGGCTAAAGATTTAAATGTTGAGAATGGCTTTAGGGTTGTTACAAATTGCGGCGAAAGTGCCGGGCAAAGTGTTCAACATCTGCATTTTCACTTGTTGAGCGGCAGAGATTTTACTTGGCCGCCAGGTTGAACCGTAAATCACTCAAGGAGTTGAATAGATGCCGCGCCCTTTTGCCGTAGTTGGCATAACCTACTTTATTACGCTTATTGTTTTGTTGCGTGTAAGTGAAAATATTGCAGCGGTTATTCTGATTGCTTCGCTCCTTGCGTTAGTCCCACTGTTGTTGGTCAAAAGCTTGAGGGAAAGTGCTGTTTTCCCTTCGGCTTGTATAAGTGTGGCAGTTGCCGCCGGCCTATTTCTTGCCACAAATGAGTATATGTATAAACCGGCAATCTCACTCTCGGGGTCGACGGTTACCTTTACCGGAGTTGTTACGGAAAAGCCGATTTTCGAAAATGATCGTTATTACTATTTGGTGAAAACAGAAAAAGTTGACAGTGAAAACTTAAAAGTGAAAATTCGTTTTTCAAGTAAGACGGCTTTAGACGTTGCAGCGTACGAGAAAATAACAGTGGATGCCCTTGTCTATACCCTCGGCGAAAATAATGAAGATTCACTCAGATATTATAAATCGACCGGCGTCTTTCTTGGTGCATACTCTCTGAGTGAAGATATTGCTGTACAAGACACTGTCGAAAAACCTGTCATGTACTACGTCTACCAACTTAAACAAAGCCTTACCCAAAGCATACTTAAGGTATTGCCGAACGAAAACGGCGGGTTAATTGTTGCCCTGCTCTTTGGCAACAAATCGTATTTGTCCGATGATGCAATATCAAACTTCAGAACAATCGGCATTTCACACATCACTGCCGTAAGCGGTTTGCATTTATCGGTATTGTTGCTCGTTTGTTTAAATATTTTTGAAAGGTTTAAGGTAGGCAAGCGGACGGCAGCACTGTTTTCAGTTGCTTTTATTCTATTGTTTATGGCACTTGCAGGGTTTTCGTTTTCAGTATTAAGGGCAGGTTTCATGCTACTTGTTATGCTGGCGGGTAAACTGTTAAACCGCGAAGCAGACTCCATAAACTCAATCGGCTTTGCTGTATTGCTCATTACACTGGCAAACCCATTTGCTGCAGGTTATATAGGTTTACAGCTGTCTTTTTTTGCGACACTTGGTATCGTTACAATACAAAAAAAGATGATGGTATCGTGCGATAAAATCCTTGTATGGATTAAAGATTCATACGTTAAAAAAACATTGCGTTCAGTTGTAGACACGGTGATGATAACCGTTGCGGCAACCGTCTTTATATTGCCGGTATCGCTCGTTTACTTTGGCCGATTGTCCTTGATATCTATCCTATCAAATTTACTGCTGGTTTTTGGTGCGAGCGCAACAATGGTACTTGGCGGACTTGCCGCAATTTGCTTTCAAGTCCCCGGTGCAAACGTTGTGGCTTACCCACTTTCGTACGTCGCAGGGCTATTTGCAAAATCAATAATCAAAGGGGCTGAAGTTTTAGCAAAAATTCCTTTTGCCAGCATCAACATTGATGAAAAATTCGTTTATATATGGCTATCATCGTCTTTAGTTATTTTCGCTCTTTCGTTGTTGTTGTATAAAAAGAGTAACAGGAGTAATGCCGGTCTAACGGGAATCCTTTGCTTGTTTACCCTTTTTGTAGCGGTTATTTCAAACTCATTATATAATAAGGATATGGTAAAAGTAACGGTTATGGACGCAGGCAATGTTAGTGCATGCATCATTTCAAATCGACACAAAGCAGCCTTAATAGGATGCGGCGGCGATCAATATGTATCGAATCGGATTATTAATCTACTGGAAGAAAAGGATATTGATACGGTTAATTACTTACTTATTCCCAGAACGGCGGATACCGAGTCCAAAGCAGCATATGATATTATGAGTACATATAAACCCGGGATGACCATAGTGCCGGAATTAAATTACGCGCTTGAATTCCTCGAAAAGTCAGATTCGGTGACGATTACCGGAAAATCATCCTCGCAACTATGGGAAAACGCCAATGTCACCTATTTGAACAATGAGGATTTGAGTTGTGCCTATGCAGATATCTCGGGAGTAAAAATATTGTTTATATTTTACCCCGGATGCAATATTGATTTAATCCCAAAAAGCTGGAAAAAAGCAGATGTTTTGATTTGCAGGTCAAAAACACCTTACGATTTAGACCTAACACAATTCAAGACAGTTGTCATCAGCACCGACCAAACCTTGTCGTTAAGCGAAGACAAGCACGACAAAAGCTTGGATTGTAATTCGTATTCTACCGGCGGGCGAGGTAATATTGTTATTGAAATAAGAAAGACTTCGGCTTTCTCAATAAGGAGGGAGAGGTAAGTGAATAAAAAAAATCAAGGGAGAATATTAAACGAAAAAGATGTGCGAAGCTTATTAAAAGAAGAAAAATCCGGCGGTTTATATTTTATATTTGGCAACGAGAACTTTTTAAAAATCTTTTATGCGGATGAAATTGCAAAAAAAGCAGTCGGCAAAGATTTTGAGGATTTCAACTTGCATCGATTAGATGGAGAGAATACAACTATTCAAATGTTAAAGGATGCTGTAGAGGCTTTGCCGATGCTTTCTGACTATACATGTGTACTGGTTGATGATTTTCCGATTTTTGGTATGGATTCACAAGAAGCTGATAACTTAATGGCTGTGCTGAGCGATGTGCCGCCTAGTTGCTATTTGATTTTTCTGATGACATCAATCGAGAAAAAAGTCAAAAAGGCAAAGAAGGATACCGAAAAAACACAGGACGAAGGCAACGAAAGTGAAAAGACTGATTCAAATCAGGGCGAAGCACTTTCAACAGTCACGGTGAAGCCTGCCATCTGGGACGATATTCTGGCCATAGCTCAAAGTAACGGCTTTGCTATTGAGATAAATAAAAGAAGCCTCAGCGAGCTGATTACTTTGCTGATGAAAGGTGCCGCCGGCAGGGGTAAAACCATTGACGAAAAAACAGCGAGGTATTTTGTCGAAAGTGTCGGCGACGACATTGCGAATTTGCAAAACGAACTGGATAAAATATGTGCTTTTGTAAAACATGATAGAATAACCGAAAAAGACATTGATCTAATTGCGGTAAAAACGGTTGAAGCTAGGATTTATGACATGGCAAAACATTTGATTGCTAAAAACAATGATGAAGCTTTCGGTATATTAGACACACTGATTTCACAAAAAGTTGAACCGATTCTTGTTATGGGTACGCTGATTTCACCCTTTGTAGACATGTATAGGATGAAAGCCGCAATACTTGCCGGTCATCGCCCCGATGACGTTGCAAAATATTATAACTATACGAAAAAAATGTTCGTGTTTGGGAATATGACCAGGCTAATACGTAACCTTTCGATCAATCAACTAGACATTTGTTTGAATGTTTTAAATGATGCAGATGCTGCTATCAAGAGTTGGTCTCTTGAACCAAGGTTGATTATTGAAGAAACCATGACAAGGATAGCCAACGTTATGTCAACATAATAACTCTATTTCGAATCAAGACAATGGAACAGCTTGTTCGACTCCTTCAGATGTTCAGATTGGTGGAAGCAATGATTAAAATAAAACAAGCGGTCATCGTTGAAGGCAAGTACGATAAGATAAAACTATCGTCTATCGTCGATGCGGTTATCATAGAAACAGACGGTTTTAAAATCTTCAAAGATAAAGAAAAACAAAAACTGATACGAAAACTGGCGGATACATGTGGCATACTGATAATAACCGACAGCGATCGCGCAGGTTTTAAAATCCGTTCCTTTCTTTGCGGTACAATACCAAACGAAAACATATATCACGCTTATATACCGGACATACTTGGCAAGGAGAAAAGAAAAACGTCACCTTCAAAAGAAGGCAAACTTGGCCTTGAAGGCGTTGCACCGGCCATTATTGTTGATGCACTGACACAAGCGGGGATTCTGTTTGAACATGCGAAGCAAACAAGCATAAAGATTTCAAAAAATGACTTTTATGAAGACGGAATAACCGGTAAAAAAAACAGCAGACAGCTAAAAGCTTTGTTATTAAAATATCTTGATTTGCCTGCAAGACTATCGACAAGCTCACTTTTGAAAATTATCAACTTATTTGTTACATATGATGAATATAAGGATGCAATAAACATTTGTGTCACTCAAAAGGAGGATTTTGATGATAAGAATAGGACAAGGCTATGATGTGCATCGTCTTTGTGAAAACAGAAGGCTTATAATCGGCGGCGTAGATATCCCTTATGCAAAAGGGCTGTTGGGGCATTCCGATGCAGATGTTTTGCTGCATGCGATTTCGGACGCGCTATTGGGTGCAGCGGCTATGGGTGATATCGGGCAATTGTTTCCGGACACCGATTGCCGTTATAAAGACGCAAACAGTGTGGAGTTGTTGGAAGCTGTTGTGAAAAAATTAAATACATCGGGTTTTACAATAATTAATATCGATTCAACAATTATGGCAGAGGAGCCGAAACTTATGCCTTTTATCACTTTGATGAGAAAAAACATTGCCGTAGCGTGTGGGCTAGAACCGGATTTGGTCAGTGTAAAAGCAACAACCGAGGAAGGGCTTGGCTTTGTTGGCCGAGGTGATGGAATTGCAGCAAGTGCTGTATGTCTTCTTGAAACACACCCGGCATAACTTGTTAACTTTTCGTAAACTATCCCGAAGAAAATTGTGCGAATCCCGGATAAGTGGTAAAATATAGTAATAACGATTCTATTAAAAACAAATTGCGATTTATAAGACTAAATATTGTTGAAGCGAGGTATTACCATGCCATTTATGGAAAGAATTACAACTTTCTGGAATCAAATATCGACCATATTTCTAGCGTTTAAAATTCCTGATTTATTAGATATTTGTTTGGTGGCCTTTGTTTTATATGCTCTTATTAAACTTATCAGAGAAACAAGAGCGTTTCAACTGGCAAAAGGCTTTATACTGTTGGGAATTGCATATATATTTATAACTGCTTTCAATATGCAAGCAAGCAGTTTTATTTTTCATAGACTGTTTTCCGATTTTATTATTCTGATCATTATATTATTTCAGCCGGAGATCAGGCATGCGCTTGAAAGTGTTGGCGGTAGTACTATACCAAGGTTCGGGCTATTTTCAGGTTCTAAAAGCGAAAACATTGTCAAAAATGAAATAATTAAAACGGCGATTAACGATATATGTAAAGCATGTAATGACTTTTCACAAAAAAAGATAGGGGCGATTATTGCGTTTGAAAAGGATACCCTGCTTGGGGATGCAATAAATACCGGAACAGCTATAGATGCGTCTGTATCAAAAGAACTCATCGGCAACATCTTTTTTCCTATGTCACCACTCCACGATGGGGCAACGATCATCAGAAACGGGCGGGTTATCGCCGCCGGGTGCATCTTGCCACTCACACAAAACCAGACGATTAGCCGCGATTTGGGGACAAGGCATCGCGCGGCTCTGGGTTTGAGCGAAGAAAGTGATGCCGTTGTAGTCGTGGTATCGGAAGAAACCGGGTGTATTTCGATAGCAAAGAAAGGCTTGCTTGAAAGAGATATGTCGGAATCTGTGCTCAGAGAAAAACTAAACAATTCTTTGCTTTTAGATGCAAACCGGAACGAAAAAGACCCTGGTATGATTAAGAAACTATTCGGGGGGCTAAAAAAGTGAGAAATAGAAGTTTTTCGTTTAGTAATCTTTTTTATAACAACAGATTTGTTATGTCCTTTTCCTTGATTGCGGCTGTTATTATCTGGTTAATTGTGGCCATTCAGTTCAGCCCCCAAGATGAAAGGGTTGTAAAAGATGTCCCTGTAAAAATTAATATGTCAAGCAATATTGAAACGTTTGATCTGCAACTATTCGGTATTACCGAATTTAAAGTGGATGTGATTGTTTCAGGTAAACGTTATATCGTGTCCTCCAACAATCTTTCGGCAGACGATTTTATCGTAACGGCTAACACCAATTATGTTAACTCGGCCGGAAAGTATTCTCTTAAGCTTGATGTGAAAAGGAAATCACCGGATTCGGATTTCGAAATATTAAAAGTATCAAGCGAAAACATTGAAGTGTATTTTGACACCTTTCAAGAGAGTGAGTTCGCACTGGAACCCGAAATTATCTCTTTAGGCGATATTATCCCGAAAGGCTATTTCAGGGACACCGAAATTCTTTCTGCGAAAACTGTTACGGTTTCCGGCCCTGCGACTGAGGTTAATAAAATCAATAAGGTCTATGCTCGGATTACCGTTGACGGCGTATTGACGGCAACTAAAACCTATAAAGCAGACATTATTCCCTTGGCAGAGTATGGAAGTGTGCCGAGATATTTGTCGATTAACAACGGCAACGCCGACATTGCAGTTACCTTGCCAATATATAAGATAGCTGAACTTCCGGTGACTGTCACCTATAAAAACAGCCCGGCCTACTATTTGGCAAATCCATTGCTATCCTCCTTTAGCCCATCAAAAGCAACATTCGGTGTTGACGAAACCATTTTGGAGGGTATGAAGCAAGCGAACATAATGACCGTAGATTTCAGCACCATAAAATCGGGTAAGAATATATTTGTCGTTAAAAGCGATAGTATTGAAAACATCAAAGTTATTGATAAGACGGAAGAATTCAAGGTAACGATTGACGCTAGCGGCTTGACTGAAAAGAAACTTTCCGTGCCCGCAAGCAACGTTTCACTTTCAAATATAAACAATGAAAATACGGTGACTTTACTAAGCGTGAACATTCCGAATGTGGTGGTTGTTGGGAACAAAACGGCGCTTGAAACAATCTCCTCTGAGAATGTTTTTGCAGATATTGATTTTAATAACATGGTTTTGGACAACGGAATCGTTAAAATGCCTGCGAGGCTCTATCTTAAAGACCGTGACGACTGTTGGGTTTACGGGCAATATCTATTAGAAGTTAATGTTGTGCGTAAGACAGCAGTTTGATAAAAGTACGAGTGTTATAGAAAGTGGTGATGAAATTGAAAAAAAATAAAAACAAGCCTCCGGTTAGTGTCGGCGGCCAGGCCCTCATGGAAGGCATTATGATGCGCGGTCCGGGCGGTCTCGCTATGTCCTTGCGCTTACCCGACGGAAGCATTGAGACCACAAAGCGAACCGTGAAGCAGCTGAAAGATAAAAACAAAATATTCGGATGGCCCCTTATAAGAGGTGTTGTTGGTTTTATTGAATCGATGATTTTGGGCTATAAGTGCTTGATGGAATCGGCTGAAAAAACCGGGTTCGACGCTGTCGAAGAAGAAGAGATGTCTAAACTTGATATCTGGCTAACGAAACATCTTGGTAAAAAAATGATGTCCGTTATCGGCGCAATTTCCGCTGTATTGGGTTTTGGGCTTGCATTTTTGCTTTTCTTCTGGTTCCCGAGTGCCATCTTTGACTTCTTAAATGCCACTTTTAAAGAAGTGCTGACAAATTGGCGCGCTGTTATTGAAGGTGTTGTACGCGTATCTATTTTTATTCTTTACATGGCGGCGGTGGCACAACTAAAGGATATAAAGAGACTCTATATGTACCACGGTGCGGAACATAAGTCTATTTTTTGTTTTGAAAACGGTGAAGAGCTTACCGTTGAAAACGTTCGAAAACAAAAGCGTTTTCATCCCCGGTGCGGTACAAGTTTTATTTTTGTTATGATTATTCTGAGTATACTGACTTCCTCCGTAATAGCCATTGCTTTCCCAATAATTACGCAAACAAGATGGATTTGGTTGCTTGTTAAGTTGTCACTAATGCCGGTTATTATGAGTATTGGCTACGAGTTTATCAAGTATGCCGGTTGTCATCAAAATATTTTAGTGAAAATCCTTTCGGCCCCGGGGCTATGGATGCAACGTATTACGACAAAAGAACCTACAGATGATATTATTGAAGTCGGAATCGCAGCGTTAAAAGCTGTCTTGTTGACAGAAAACTTTGAAACTGTGCACGAACAAGTTGTTCCTGCAACACAGAGTGATCAAGAACCGGAGAGTTTAAGTTATGAAGCAAGCCCGGTCGAGACAAGCTTGAGCACTGAAAACGTCGGATGAAAATTTCCGACTTAATCCATTATGGCAAGAACATGCTCGAACAATCAAACAAAGAAAATGCTTTGTTTGATACACTTTGTCTTATTGAACAAGCAACGAGCTTTACCAAGACTGCTCTCTATCTAAACGCCGATAAAGAGGTTGACAAAGCGACGGAGTGTGTTTTTAAGGCTAATATTCAAAAAAGAATGCTTGGAGAACCGTTGCAATATATATTGGGCACATGGGAATTTATGGGGATGGATTTCGCAGTCGGTCCAGGTGTTTTGATTCCGCGCCCCGAAACAGAGATTCTCGTTGAGTTGGCTATCGAAGAACTCGGCAAGAGGAAAAATAATCCTGTAGTTTTTGATTTGTGTGCAGGAACGGGATGTATAGGGCTTAGCGTTGCCAAACTGTGTACGAACGCAAACGTATATCTTATCGAAAAATCACCCCAAGCACTTGAATATCTTGTTAGAAATAACAACAGTTTTCAACTGGACAACACGACCATCGTAGCCGGTGACATATTAAAGAGTTTCCAATTATTTGAGTTGCCAAAGCCCGACATCATCCTGTCAAACCCTCCTTATGTCACTACAGCCGAGATAGAAGGCTTACAACTTGAGCTAGGCTTTGAACCCCATAACGCACTTGACGGGGGGCATGATGGGCTTGATTTTTACAGGGTGATAAATGAGCACTGGAGTCCTTATTTAAAAGCGGGAGGAATGCTAGCCGTTGAATGCGGTGAAACGCAAGCAGAAATGATATCCGAGTTATTTTTACGAGCAAATAATCAAGTATCCCTAATGTGCGACTATAACAAAGTCAAAAGATTTATGCTAATGAAAAACGAAGGTGAAATCTCCCTTTCTTAATTTGTGTTGACACAAACTTGATTTTAACATAATCTATATACAATAAAGTAACAAGTTAAGGTATTGGTGAACAGAATGATTTTTGATATCCTAAGAAATGGATTTACAATACAAACATTTATTAACCTTCTCGTCAGAGTTTTTATTATTTTTTGCGTATTGCCTTTCCATGAATATGCCCATGCTCTTTTGGCAACAAAACAAGGGGATCCGACTGCGAAATTGAGCGGTCGGTTGACATTGAATCCTTTGGCCCACATTGACCCTATCGGTGCTTTAATGATATTTGTTGCCGGCTTTGGTTATGCCAAACCTGTTCCGGTCAATGTTAGGAACTTTAAGGACCCCAAAAAAGGCATGGCAATCACGGCCCTCGCGGGGCCTATGTCAAATCTTATACTTGCCTTTATATCAATTATTCTTATGAACGCGATTGCCCTTATGAGCGGCGGAACAATGCTCCAAGTAACACTTCTTTTTTTCTATTATAATGCTGTTATTAATATAAATCTTGCCGTATTCAATCTCCTCCCCATTCCGCCCCTTGATGGCTCTCGCTTGCTCGCAGTGGTATTACCGGATAAATATTATTACAAAGTGATGCAAAATGAGAGAATATTAATGATAGTGGTCCTCGTCTTGATTTTTACAGGTGTCATAACAAGACCCTTGTTATTTTTATCTGGAGCGGTGTATAGTGCTCTAAACGGGTTCGTAGGCTTCTTTTTCAACCTATTTTAGCGGAGGGTTTAATTGGAAAATTTATCTTATAAATTAGATACGTTTGAAGGTCCCATGGACCTGCTTGTTTTTTTAATCAGTAAACACAAGGTTAGTATAACGGATATACCGATCCTTGAATTGATAGAACAATATTTATGCTATGTTAAAGGGCTTCCTGTTGAAAACCTTGAGGCCGCAAGTGAATTTTTTGAAATGGCTGCAAGGCTCGTGTATATTAAGACAGTATCGCTTTTACCTGCCCACGAGGAGGCAGACAAATTAACGGAAGAACTCAGAGGAGAGCTATCCGAGTATTTGGACTGTCAGATTATAGCCGGCAAACTAAGTGAAAAAGCCAAAGGGTTCAATTATCACTCGAGAATTCCGCAACAGTTTGAAGAGAATATGACCTATACACGTTTTCACGAAACAGTAGAAATGTTTCGCGCGTATATGGCAGCCGTCGGTAAGGGTAAGCGGAAATTACCACCGCCGATTGAAGCCTTTTCGGGAATTGTTACTAAAACGATTGTTTCAGTAACATCAAGGATCACTTTTATTTTACAAAAATTTAATGATACGGGGAAAAAGCGATTTATCTCGTTTTTCGAAAAATCAGAGTCACGTTCTGAAATGGTTGCGACATTTTTAGCTATTCTGACGCTGGCGAAAGCAAAAAGAATTGCCGTTAACGGCCATGGCGATAATATGGAAGTTATTCTTTTGAAAAGTCGAACGGGGGGCAAAGAGAATTGAGCGATATCAAAGTGCAAGCTATTGTTGAAGCAATACTTTTTGCCAGCGGGGACCCTTTGGAGGTCGCAAGAATTGCCGAGGCCCTCGACACGGATATTGAGACCGCGGTACTTGAACTTGAAAAATTTGCGGCAAGTCTTGAAGAACGCCAAAGTGGTCTGTGCCTTCTTAGGCTTGATGATAAGTACCAGCTTTGTACAAAAACAGAATATGCGGATAAAATCCGGACGATACTTGAAATCAGACGCAACACACCATTGTCATCTGCGGCACTTGAAGTATTGGCCGTAGTTGCCTATAATCAACCTATTACCAAATCCTATATCGAACAGGTAAGGGGCGTGGATTGTTCCGGTGTTATTTCCACTTTGTGTCAAAAGGGGCTGATAGAAGAATGCGGGAGGCTTGAATTACCGGGCAGACCTTTGTTGTATGCCACGACGCCTGATTTTTTACGTTGTTTTTGTATTTCGTCACTTAGCGAGTTACCAGACTTACCAAATAAGGATAATGCTGATGAAAATGATGTAAATGAAGAAAAAGATGAGGCAAATGAATTTACTCAAGAACAGATCTCTTTTATACCGTAAGAAACAGCTTGACGTTCCACATTGGAGGCACGATAAGATTGGTATTTATTTATATTCTACTTTCGATACTTATTTTTATAGTCTTGCTCTTGTGCATTAAATTAACGTTTATCACGAAATATGAAGACGTTTTCGAACTTGAAGCAAGATGGCTGTTTATCCGATACAAGCTATACCCACCAAAAGAAAAAAAGGATGAAAAAAAAGAGAAAGATGTTAAGAAAGAGCCTAAAAAAGACAGCAAACCTAAAAAAGAGAAAAAACCAAACCTTATTAAAAAGTTTTATGAAAACCAAGGTTTGACAGGCCTTATTGAATTGATCAGTGCTACTGCATCTGCAGTGAACGGGGTTTTTAAGCGGATATTCAAATCAATTGTTATTGACTCTATGCATATTGCCATGCGGGTGACAGGGGAGGATTCCGCAAAAACTGCTGTTAACTATGGCGAGGTATGCGCGGCAGTTTTCCCTGCTATGGGTTTTATATGCTCCACTATGCGTGTCAAAAAATACAGGATAGACATTTCTCCCGACTTTATCGGATCGGAAAACAAAGCATATTTCAGCGCTGTGGTTACTGTAATTCCGATAAAAATAATAAACGCGGCCGTTATTTTCTTATTCCAAGTTTTATTCAACGTACTCATAAAGCTTTTTTTGGGCGGCAGAAAAGATCGTGTAAAGAAATAATTTAATGATGAAAGGCGGTTTTATTATGAAAGAACAATCAGCCTCGGGTTTACTGGGAACTGCGATTGAAAAAATCAGAGACTTAGTGGATGTCAGCACCATTATTGGAGATCCGATTTTTGTAGGAGAAGGGGTTTCCATAATTCCTGTTTCGAAAGTTACCTATGGATTTGCGTCCGGTGGTACGGACTTTCCTTCAAAAACCAATGCTGATCTATTCGGAGGTGGTGGCGGTGCCGGTATTACCATAAACCCCGTTGCTTTTCTTGTGATCAATAATGGTGAAGTAACCATAAAGCATATTGTATCAGGTGACAACTCGGCAGAGCGAATTGTTGGAATGGTTCCGGAAGTTGTTGATAAGGTTTCAAGCATTATCAGTAAATTTGGTAAAGAAAAACCGGCGGCAGCGGACAAATCGGAAGAAAAAAAGTAATCTGTTAAAGATTTTAGAAGATGAGGCAATTTCTTGAAAAATGAAAGTTTAAGAGTACAAAAATATATTTCGGAATGCGGAGCAGCTTCGCGGCGAAAGGCCGAGGAGCTTATCCTTCAAAAAAAAGTGACTATTAACGGTAAGCATGCGGAAATTGGGGACAGAGTCAATCCAAAGACCGACATCGTCACGGTAAACGGCGTGAAGATAACAAGTCAGAACACGCTTCGATACATCATGCTTCATAAACCCAGAGGGTTCGTAACAACCATGAGTGATGAGTTGGGACGCAGATGTGTAGCCCAGCTTGTTACAGATATTTCGGAAAGAGTGTACCCTGTCGGCAGATTAGACAAGGACTCCGAAGGTTTGTTATTGATGACGAACGACGGAGCGTTTCACAACGCCATAACACATCCCAAGAGTAAAATATCAAAAACCTATAGGGTTACGGTTCGTCCACGCGTTACAGAGGATCAGATGACGGCTATGACACTGGGGCTGGGTATTGAAAAAGCCGAAACGACGCCCAACAGCGTTAAAATATTGCGCCAGGAACAAGATAAGTCGATATTGGAAATCATATTGTATGAAGGCAAAAACAGACAAATAAGAAATTTGTGTGAAAACGCAAACCTTGAAGTAGCCAGACTAAAAAGGCTGGCTGAAGGTTCTGTGAGGCTCGGCATGCTTCCACAAGGCAAGTGGCGTGATTTAAAAAAAGAAGAGCTTGAATCGCTTTTGTACTTGGTTTCCAAAAATCAATAAGCTAGCCACTAAAAGCGTGCAAGGCGAATCAACTTTTGAGAGGGGTATACCTTAATGATAAGAAGCATGACCGGCTATGGACATGCAAAGGTTGCAACTGATGGAATAATTGTAGCATTTGAAATCAAGAGTGTTAATCATCGTTTTTTCGAGTGTTCAACACGTCTACCGCGCAACTATGGTTTTCTTGATGAGAAACTCAAAACTTTTTTAAAAAGCAGAGTATCTCGCGGTAAACTGGAATGCTTTGTTCAAGTTGAAGCAGAAGATCGAGAGAATGTGCTTGTCACATTAAATAAGTCGCTTGTTAAAGGGTATATGGATGCTTTTGAAGAATTGAAAAATCAGTTCGGTGTGAAAAACGATATAACAGCATCAACGCTCTTTGCAAGCAACGAAGTGTTTACCGTCCATAAGCAGGCAGAAGACGAAGAAAAAATCCTTCTTGCAGTCTACGCCGCTGCACAACAGGCTGTTGAAAAGTTTGTTGAAATGCGTGAAGCGGAAGGTGCTAAACTGCAAGAGGACATTCAATCACATATAGTAGAAATTACTCGGAATTTAACATTTGTTGAAGCGCGTTCTCCCGAAACGGTTAAGGAGTATTACACGAAAATATTGGCGCGGATAGAAGAACTTATTCAAGACGCAAAGGTGGATGAACAGCGAATTGTAAATGAAGCGGCTATTTTTGCAGACAAGGTTGCCATTGATGAAGAAACGGTTCGGCTTCGTAGCCACCTGGCACAACTAGATGAATTGTTTAATGCTCAAGAACCTATAGGGCGTAAAATGGATTTTTTGGTTCAGGAGATTAACAGAGAAGCCAACACAATAGGATCAAAATCACAAGATGTTGAAATTGCGCGCTGTGTTGTCAATATAAAATCGGAAATCGAAAAAATTAGGGAACAAGTGCAAAATATAGAGTAATCTATCGAAATACAATCGGAAATGGAGGAGTGCTTATGAAGCTTATCAATATCGGTTTCGGCAATATGGTTAATGCAAATCGTCTTGTTGCCATTGTCAGTCCGGAGTCAGCACCGATAAAACGTATTCTTCAAGACTGCAAAGAACGGGGCACCTTGATTGATGCAACACACGGTCGAAGAACGCGGGCGGTGATAATTACCGATAGTGATCATGTTATTCTCACTTATCTTCAAAGTGAAACCGTTGCAAACAGACTCAACGAGGATAATGTTGATGTATTAGAAAACGGGGAGGAGATAGAGTGTGATTAGAAACGGACTGCTGATTATTCTTTCCGGCCCTTCAGGTTCAGGCAAGGACACAATTTTGTACGAACTCGCTAAGCGTGAAAGCGACATTAAAATTTCAATCTCCATGACAACCCGCAAACCGCGTGACTGGGAGATAGATGGCACAAACTATTATTTTGTTGAAGAGTCATATTTCAAGAGAAAGTTAGAGAGCGATCAGATTCTTGAATATGCGCAATATGGCTCCAACTTCTATGGCACCCCAAAAACCCCTGTTGACCTTTGGCTTGCAGAAGGGAAAACAGTAATCCTAAAAATTGAAGTCCAAGGCGCTGAAAAAATCCGCGCACTTTATCCCGATGCTGTCAGTATTTTTCTGATGCCTCCTTCATTAAAAGTTCTTGAGGAACGCTTAAGGAAGAGAGAGACCGAAGAAGATGACGAAATCAGCCGAAGGTTATCTATAGCTGTAAGTGAGATCAAACGATCAGTGGAATATGACTACTATGTGACAAATGATATTGTAGGGCATGCGGTCAGCGATATAAGCGCTATTATTCAGGCGGAAAAACAAAAAACATTTCGGAACAAAAATATTATAAGCGAGGTAATAAACAATGCTTAACCCGGATTTACGAAAACTACTTAGCAACCATCTCAGTCGCTATTCTCTTGTGACTGCAACTGCCAAACGTGCGCGGATTATTGCGGAAGAATTAGACGAAAAGAAAGTGATCACGACAGAAAAGCCTGTCAGTATTGCCGTTGAAGAGATCTTACGCGGCGACTATATTATTGTTGAGCCGGAGGAGATTCGAAACCTTTAATCCCGGTAATTTGACGAGGGTACACAATGAGCTTGAAAATTGCAAAAGTTGCTGTGGAAAACACGTCATATTCTTTTGATAAAGAATATGACTATTTGATACCGGAAATATTCTCTGTAAATGCCTTACAGGGGTGCAGGGTAACCATACCTTTTGGCAGAGGCAATACCAGGAGAACCGGTTTGATTACGTCAGTGTGCGAAAAATCCCAAAGTGCTAAACTTAAAAGTATTGAAGCGGTGCTGGACGAAGCACCGCTTCTTAATGATGAATTGCTTTCTCTTGTTTACTGGTTGCGTGAACGAACTTTCTGCACACTTTTTGATGCTGCGAAAGCTTTGTTGCCAACAGGTATTAATTTTAAGCATATTGCATCCTACTCCTCGGTTCCCGATGTCGACGATGATAAAATCGCATCACTTACATTAGGCGAAAAAAAAGTGTTTGATTTTATTACTACCAAGAAGGGGTCTGTAAAAAAAGAACACATTATACAATCTCTAGAATTATCGCCATCTTCCGACATTCTCGACAACCTTGTAAACCAAGGTGTTATTGTTCGTACTGTTGATGCCGTTCGCAATGTGGGTGATTTAACTGTAAAAATGGTTAAACTGAATGAAGCCTATGTGGACGGGGTAAATACAGTAGACGGACTAACACAAAAACAAAAACTGGTATATGATTTTGTTTTTGATACGGGCACTGCCTCGATCAAGGAAATTTGTTATTTCACGGGTTTAACATCTTCTGTCATTCAAGCCCTTGATAAAAAAGGCATTGTTGAAATATATGAAAACACGGTTTATCGCAAACCTTGTATGACGAAAAAAAGCGATGAAGAAAAAAAAGACATAACCTTGACGCCGGAACAAGAAGAAGCTTACCATCGTCTGTTGGCCCAGTACACCAATGGTAAGGGTGGCGTTTCCCTGCTTTTCGGGGTGACCGGTAGCGGGAAAACACTTGTCTACTTAAAACTAATTGACGAAATAATATCCAAAAGCAAGAATGTTATTGTCATGGTGCCTGAAATCGCTTTAACACCGCAGACACTGGCTATTTTTAATCAGCGGTATGGTAGCAAAATTGCTGTATTCCACAGTGCACTCTCTTTAGGCGAACGAGCAGATGAGTGGCAAAGAGTGAAAAAGGGTGAGGTTTCAATTGTTATCGGAACCCGATCTGCTGTTTTTGCTCCGTTAGAGAACATCGGCCTTATTATTATTGATGAGGAGCAGGAAAGAACATACAAGTCCGACCAGTCTCCAAGGTATAATGCCAAGGATGTTGCCCGTTTTCGTTGTGGTAAGCATCATGCTTTACTTGTGCTTGCCTCCGCAACGCCAAGCGTGGAAAGTTATGCAGCTGCACAAGAAGGCAGATATTCGTTGAACGTACTTAACAGCCGTTATGGGACCGCAATGCTGCCGGAAGTCGTAACGGTCGATATGCGTGAAGAAGTTGCGCAAGGCAATGATTCTGAAATCAGTAGCACCTTGCTCAAAGCGCTGGAAGAAAACCTAAATTCGGACAAACAATCAATCGTTATGATAAACAGACGAGGTTATAATACCTATGCCGCTTGCAGGTCCTGCGCACAAGTAATCACGTGCCCTTCTTGCAGCATATCCATGCGATACCACAATGCAAATAAAAGGCTAATGTGCCACTATTGCGGATTTTCACAGCCATTTACGGATACATGCGCAAACTGTGGGAAAAAAGATGTCCGTTATTCGGGCTTTGGCACACAAAAGATTGAGGACAAGATAGGAGAACTTCTCCCCACCGCTCGGATATTAAGAATGGATACAGATACAACAATGTCGCGTTTGGCACACGAGCAAAAATTTGAGCAGTTCGCGAACAGAGAATTCGACATATTGCTGGGCACGCAAATGGTTGCAAAAGGCCTTGATTTTGAAAACGTGACCCTGGCAGGGGTTGTGTCAATAGACCATCAGTTATACAACGACGATTTTAGAAGTATGGAGTCAGCCTTCAGCCTTCTTACCCAGGTGGTCGGTCGCGCGGGTAGGGGTAAATATAAAGGTAAGGCAATCATTCAAACATTTACGCCGGAAAACGAAATAATTCGCTTGGCCGCAAAACAAGATTATGACACTTTTTTTCAGACGGAAATACAAATCAGAAAGCTATTGACTTATCCTCCTTTTTGCGATATATGTCTATATTGTTTTGCAGGAGAAAATGAAACGAAGGTAAGAGATGCATCGCTTTTCGTGTTTGAAGAATTGAAGAAAAAGACTTCAGCAACTTATAGTGACTTAAAGTTGATTGTTCTGGGTCCGGTGGCCGCAAGGGTTTCGAAAGTCAACAAAAAATACAGATACAGAATTATTATAAAATGCCATAACTCGAAAAAATTCAGGCAGTTAATCAGGGAACTAATTGTTGCATACGATGCGCAAAAAGGCTTTTCAAATGTCGCTGCTTATATTGACATGAATCCCGATAGCATTATATGATATATATGGTATAATTAGAGATGAAAGATTTGTATAGGAGTGATTTCACATGGCGTTTAGAAACATTGTTAAAATAGGAGACTCTATTTTAAATAAGAAAAGCAGAAAAGTAGAAAAGTTTGACGAGCGACTGAGCACATTGTTGGATGACATGGCCGAAACGATGTATAAAGAAAATGGCGCCGGGCTCGCCGCTGTTCAAGTCGGCGTTTTAAAAAGAGCTTTTGTTGCGGATATTGGCGAAGGACTCATTGAGCTTGTTAACCCTGAAATTATTGATGCTCAAGGGGTACAAGAAGAACAAGAAGGTTGCCTTTCCGTCCCCGGTGAATACGGCGTAACATCAAGACCCGCTATAGTAAAGGTTAAGGCTCAAAATCGTCAAGGTAAGTGGTTTGTCTATAAAGGGGAAGGTCTGAAGGCACGTTGTTTTTGCCATGAAATAGACCATCTTGACGGAGTGTTATTTACCGAGCATGTCATCAGGGAAAGCAATGAAGAAGTCGAATAGGCGGTGACAGTTTGAATATTATTTTTATGGGGACCCCTGATTTTGCCGTACCTTGTTTGGAACGCTTAGTCAGTGACGGTCATATTATTGCGGGTGTTTTTACAAAGGTTGACAAACCAAAAGGCAGAGGCAATATCGTTACACCGTCACCCGTTAAAGTCAAAGCTTCGGAAAACAATTTTGATGTTTACCAACCGGTATCGTTGAAGGATGAAGAGACAATATCTGTAATAACTCAGTTGAAACCTGACCTGATTGTTGTTACAGCATACGGCAAGATTCTCAACAAAGAGATTTTGAATATCCCTGTCCATGGATGTATCAATATCCATGCATCTGTGTTACCAAAGTATAGGGGAGCGGCGCCGATACAATGGGCGATTATAAACGGAGAGAGTGAAACAGGGATTACATCAATGCAGATGGACGAAGGTCTTGATACCGGCGATATGCTGTTATCGGCAAAAACAGCAATCGGCATAAATGAAACCGCGGGTGAACTCTTCGATAGGTTGTCAAAAATGGGTGCCGAAGTATTATCAAACACAATTGACGCAATTGTAAATAAAACCATTGTGCCTGTTAAACAAGATGACGCCCTTTCGAGTTATGCACCCATGATTAAGAAAACGCTGTGCAGAATTGATTGGCAACAACCCTCTTTTAAAATCCACAACTTAATCAGGGGACTCTCACCATTTCTCAGCGCAACAACGACGATGAATGGCAAGACGATAAAAATTATTTCTTCGTCCCTTGGTAATGCAGAGGAAGGCGTGCCCGGCGAAGTGGTTGACAACAAAAACAGGCTCTTGGTTGCTTGTGGGAATGACACAACAATTGAGTTGAACGTTTTGCAACTGGAAGGGAAAAAAGCTTTGCCCGTTCGTGCGTTTTTATTGGGTAATAAAATTGAAATCGGTCAGATGTTTATTTGACTTTGGCTTGATAACACGATTTACCAAAAGGAGGAACTATAGAAATTTATGTTTTATTATGATTATTATTATTTTATTTTGGTGTTGCCGGCGTTTGTAGTGGCTTTGGTTGCCCAGGGTTATTTAAAGTCTGTTTACAGGAAGATGTCAAAAGTCTTTAGCGTCAGAGGCATCACCGGTGCCCAGGCCGCACATCGAGTTTTGCAATACTATGGAATAAGCAATGTGACTGTAGAGCCTGTGGGCGGCGTTCTGAGCGACCATTTTGATCCAAGGGCTAATGTTATTCGTCTTTCTCAAGGTGTCTATTCAAGCAACTCTATAGCCGCTATAGGCATCGCTTGTCATGAGGCAGGGCATGCCGCACAACACAATGAAAAGTATGCACCCATATTGCTGCGCAACGCTATCTTGCCGGTTGTTAATATTGGATCCGCCTTGGGTTTGCCTCTTGCTATCTTTGGGGTTATCCTTGGATTTTTTCCCCTTGTTATTTTTGGGCTTGTTTTATATGCTTTAATTGCTGTTTTTCAGCTCGCAACATTGCCTGTGGAATTCAATGCAAGTAGACGTGCTGTTAAAGTAATTGACGAAATGGATTTGCTGAGTACCGAAGAACAACTGGGTGCAAAAAAAGTGTTGACCGCGGCTGCCTTAACATATGTTGCGGCACTTATCGTTTCGCTGGCGAATTTGCTTCGTTTAATACTTCGCTTCGGCAGGAGAGAATAGGTTAATTTATGAAAGATGCCAGGCAAAATGCTTTTGAAATCCTAAGGAATGTTCAAACTGACAGCGCATACTCAAATATTTCTGTTAACGCTGTTATAAAAAACCAACAGAATGACGAAAGAGAGTCATCACTGTTATCTGCTCTTGTGTACACAACGCTTGAGAAAACGATTACAATTGATTACAATTTGAGCTTGTATTTAAAAGAACCCATCAGCAAACTTCGACCTGAGATACGAACTGTTCTTAGGCTCGGTGTTTGCCAACTGTTGTTTATGGATAAAATACCTGTTTCGGCTGCGGTAAACGAAAGCGTGCGGATTATTAAATCGACTAGGTATTCTTTCGCGGCAGGGCTAGTAAATGCCGTGCTACGCAAAGTTGCTCAAAACGGTTTAAAGCTCCCTGATAGCACGAGCGACAATGGAATGGAATACCTCAGCGTTAAGTATTCTTGCCCCGAGTGGCTGATATTATTATGGATTAACAGCTATGGGCAAGAAAATGCAATTGGAATGTTGGAATATTTTCAAAAAAAACCTCGTGATTTTATTAGGGTAAACAATAAAATTGTTACCACCGAAGAGCTTATTTTGTCGTTAAATAAGGAAGGTGTCCGCTCAAGTGTTTGTGAGAAACTTGAAAATGCGTTGCTTGTTGAAATAAAAGGTTCTGTAGAAAAGCTACAGTCTTTTCAAAACGGTTATTTTCATTTTCAGGACATTTCCTCTCAGCTATTTTGCCACCTCTTAGCGGCAAAGTCCGAGGACGTTATTTTTGACCTTTGTGCAGCACCCGGTGGCAAGAGCTTTACTTTGGCACAGACAATTGGTGACAGCGGTAAAATCATTGCATTCGATATAAAAGATAATAGACTCGCTTTAATAAAGGAAGGTGCCAAACGCCTTCAATTGAACGGTGTTACAGTAGAGCATGGTGATGCGTCTATATATAACGAAAACCTTGGCTTGGCGGATATTGTGCTGTGTGATGTTCCGTGCTCCGGGTTTGGTGTCATACACAGGAAGCCTGAAATACGATATAAAAAGCCTCAAGATATTGACAAATTGCCCGATTTGCAGTATTTTATTCTTTGTAATGCTTCAAGATATGTGAAAGACAAGGGAATGCTAGCTTATTCTACTTGTACCTTAAACCCAAAAGAAAACGAAGAAGTTTGCGAACGATTTTTAAAAGAGAACGAAAATTTCGTTTGTGTACCCCTACAGTCACCACTCATAAACACCTTGCCAAGCAGCAACTTCACCACGTTATTGCCGCATTTGAACGATTCTGACGGGTTCTTCTTTGCAATTTTTAAAAGGATGAGTTAAGTTTGAGTTTTTATGACATAAAATCAATGACACTTCCTGAACTTAAAGCTGAGCTTTCAAACAATAGTCTTCCTGCCTACAGAGCAAAACAACTATACGAATGGCTCCATAAAAACACGGCTGACAGTTATGAAGAAATGAGCAACCTTCCCCAAGAACTGCGTGCATATTTAAAAGCAAATTATCCCTTGTTAGTTTGTAAAATAATCCAAAAGAAGATTTCTCAGTGTGATGAGACCGTTAAATACTTGTTTGAGCTGGATGACGGCGAAACGATAGAATCGGTACTGATGAAGTATAAACATGGGTACACACTATGCATTTCAACCCAGGTAGGGTGCAAGTCCGGCTGCGTGTTCTGTGCAACGGGAACTTCGGGCCTTGTTAGGAACCTAGCACCATCCGAAATGCTTTCACAAATTTATTCTGCACAAAGGGATATGGACATTCGTATTTCAAACGTGGTGCTGATGGGTATGGGAGAACCTTTGCAAAACTATAAAAATGTTATAAGGTTTGTAGAACTTGTAACCGACCCATACGGTCTTCATATAAGCATGCGCAACATTACCTTGTCTACTTGCGGGATTGTGCCCGCCTTATACATGTTGCTTGAAAACCGTTTTCAGCTGACGTTATCCATTTCACTTCACGCACCCAACGACAAAATTCGAACCAAGTTGATGCCTATCAACAGGAAATATCCCTTGGAAGAACTTTTAACCGCTTGCAAAGAATACAGTTTAAAGACCTCAAGACGAATTTCATTTGAATATGCACTTTTTAAAGACATCAATGACACTGAGTCTTGCGCCAAACAATTGGCAAAGAGATTAAAAGACATCCCTTGCCATATCAATTTAATCCCTGCCAACAGCGTTAAAGGCAGCCCATGCACAGGAAGCGATGCAAAGGTTATAAACGCATTTAAAGATATATTGCTTGAAAACTACATGAATGTTACGGTAAGGCGAACCTTGGGTTCGGACATTGATGCTTCGTGCGGTCAGCTACGCGCAAGAGTACAAGAACACAAAGCTTAACAAGGCGGTGCTTATTTGAATATTTTTGCAAAGTCCGATGCGGGATTGGTGCGCAAACAAAATCAAGATGCTTATGCAACCGGGGAATTTCCCGGTAATGTATGTTGGGCCGTAGTTTGTGACGGCATGGGCGGAGCGTCCGGTGGTAATGTCGCAAGCGAAGCCGCTGTAAAAGTTACGTCCGATATCATTACAAAATGCTATAAGGCCGGCGTGAGTGCGAACTCAATTAGGAATTTAATGTCTTCCGCAGTTGAAGGGTCTAATATTAAAATATTCGATATGGCAAAAGAAGACGATTCATTGGCAGGTATGGGGACGACCTTGGTGGCTGTAATTGTTGCAGACAACATCGTTTATATTACACACGCAGGCGACAGCAGGGCATATATTTATAACGGTAAAGCACTAGCGCAATTGACAAAGGATCATTCGATTGTGCAAGCCATGGTTGAAAACGGGGACATCACGCAGGAACAAGCAAGGAACCATCCGCAAAAAAACGTTATTACTAGGGCACTGGGTGTTGAAGAAAATATAGATTTTGATTACCTTGAGCAACCCATTGACAAAGATGATGTTTTGATTTTGTGTACCGATGGACTAACTAACTATGTCGATACAAATGAAATGCTTGATATATTAAACAACAATGAAACCGGTGATTGGGCTGACGAGCTGGTTGCTTGTGCCATTAAGAATGGCGGCGGGGACAATATAACCGTTGTAGCGATTGTAAATAACTCTTCCACCGAAGGAGCATGAAACATATGGATAATTATGCAGGTAAACGACTGGACGGCCGTTATGAAGTACAAGAAATAATCGGTGTCGGCGGCATGGCTGTTGTGTATAAGGCATACGACAGTATTGACGACAGGATTGTTGCTGTAAAAATTCTAAAAGACGAATATCTCGCTAATGAGGAGTTCAGACGCAGGTTTAAGAATGAATCCAAGGCGATAGCTGTATTATCCCATCCAAACATCGTTAAGGTCTACGATGTAAGCTACGGCGAAACACTTCAGTATATTGTTATGGAATATATTGAAGGGATAACACTTAAAGAATATATTGAAAACAAAACCTTTTCATGGAAAGAGGCCGTACATTTTATCACACAGATATTAAGAGCACTGCAGCACGCGCATGATAAAGGCATCGTTCACAGGGATATAAAACCTCAAAATATAATGCTTATTCAAAACGGGAATATTAAGGTTACGGATTTTGGTATTGCTAGATTCAGCAGAAGTGAAACAAGGACGATGAGTGAAAACGCTATCGGTTCTGTTCATTATATCAGCCCTGAACAAGCCAGAGGGGACATTACAGACGATAAAGCTGACATATACTCTGTCGGCGTTGTTCTGTATGAAATGCTGACGGGTCAAGTGCCATTTCAGTCGGATAGTTCTGTTTCAGTGGCTATTATGCAGCTCCAAGCTGACCCGAAGCGTCCACGAAAAATTAACGATACCATTCCCGAAGGACTTGAACAAATTACAATGCGTGCCATGCAAAAGAATAAAAATGACAGATACCAATCTGCGGCTGAAATGCTGTTAGACTTAGAAGAGTTTAAAAGGAACCCATCCGTCAGGTTCGAATACAATTATTTTATTGATCGTGACCCGACGAAATTTGTAGGCGATTCGCCCATAAAAACCAAACCATCAAGACTTGAAGCGGTTGCCCTAGAGCCAAATCAGCCGGAAGAAAAGAGCAAGGTAATCCCTGCTGTCATTGGTGCTATAGTCGGTTTGCTTATCGTTTCTATTTTGGGCCTGGGTGCTCTTGCACTTTTTACGGATGTTTTTAGCCTTGATAAACTAGTCGTACCGAAATTTATCGGCCTAAATTACGAAGATGAAATCAAAGGTAATGCCGACTATAAGGACTTTTTAATTGTTCCGCAGGAAGTGCAAAACAGTCAATTTGATGCAGGTGAAGTATATCTTCAGGACCCACCGCGCGGAACAAAAGTTAAAAAGAATGATAAAGTTATATTGACCATTGCAGTCGGAACAAAAATGATTACAATCCCCAATATTTACAACCTACAGTTCGCACAGGCAAAAATAGCCTTAGAAAATTTGGGCTTTAATGTAACGGAAATTGCAGAGCCGAACACAACAGCTTTAATCGGAACTGTACTGCGAACAACGCCGGAGCAAGGTTCTCAATCTCCGCAGGGTTCAAATGTTATTGTTTATTACGCCAGCGACGAAAATCTGGTCGAGGTTGAAAATATAATAGGCTATGATGTGGAGGCCGCACGAAGACTGCTTGAATCCATCGGATTGGCGTTGGATGAAAACATTGCGCAAGAAAATAGTATTATGCCCCAAGGTACTATTATCAAACAAAATCCTGCCGAAAAACTCAAGGTAACGAGAGGGAGCAGGGTAGCGATAACAATAAGCACCGGGATTCCCCCGGAGTCAAGCACAAAGATAACGGCCAAACTACCCAGTCGTTCCATCGGTGTTAAAGGGAAAATTATGGTTACACTCAATAACGACGTTATGTTTGAAAGAGATGTCTTGCTTGACGGTAGCAATTACACTTTTGATACAGTCGGTTCCGGCAAGAATAATATGTTGAAAGTTTTTATTGATTCACAGTTAATATATAGTTGCAAAATCGACTTTACGACAATCCCGGGAACAGTGAGTGAGGAGAAAAGCTATGCCAGCCCCGCCTATGGAATTATTCCCAAAGTAGTGGGGATGAGCGAGACTGAGGCCCTTGCGGCCCTTGCAAAAGCAGGGTTTAATAATGTTGATATCGATAAAATTGTCACATCAAAAAACAAAGACATCGGTAAAGTGCTCGAACAAGACCCGGAATACAGTATATTTAATTCGCGTTCATTAGACACTCCAATTACATTACAAGTAGGGTCGGCTAAGAGTGAAGAAACATCGCCATAATCCATTGCCGTTTTGCTGTGAGGAGTCGTTTGTATGGAATTAGTAGGTCTTATAATAAAAGGTATCGGCGGCTTCTATTATGTAGAGGCCGCCGATAGGATATACGAATGCAAAGCAAGAGGAATTTTCAGGAAAGATGGCATAACACCTCTGGCAGGGGATAAGGTAAAAATTACGGTGCGCACTGACGATGAAAACACCGTTGATGAAATACTACCAAGTACCAGTGTACTTGCCAGACCACCTGTCGCAAATGCCGACAGACTTATTGTTATAGCATCGGTGAGTAACCCAAAAACAAGCACGTTAATTATTGATAAAATGACGGTGACCGCGCAATTTAAAGAAATTGAAACGGCTATAGTTATTACCAAGACAGATCTCAGCGATGCGAGTGATTTAATAGATATTTATAAAAAATCCGGTTTTGCTACGTTTTGTTTTTCCAGTAAAGACGGCGGGGAAATTGATGAGATTAAAGAGTATTTAAAAGGGCATATCAGTGTTTTAGCCGGTAATTCCGGAGTGGGTAAGTCAACCTTGCTTAACCATATCGACCCGGCTATTGAACAAAAAACGGACGAAATCAGCCTAAAGCTTGGAAGGGGAAAGCATACCACAAGAACCTCTGAGCTTTTTAAGACCGGTGGAGGCTATATTGTTGACACCCCCGGCTTTACTTCTCTTGATTTTCAAAAGGATGCCGAGTTATTCAGCGATGACTTGCAGTACTGTTTCAAAGAGTTTTTGCCTCAAATCGGCAAGTGCAAATTTACGTCTTGCACACATATGCAAGACAAAGGTTGCGCTATCGTGGATGCTGTTGAAAAGGGTATCATCTGTCAATCCAGATACCAAAGTTATGTTTCGATATATAACGAGATAAAAGACTTGAGGAAATGGGACAGGTAAAACTAAAAATACAATAAACAGGAGCCTACCGCTTTAATGAATAGCCGGTAGGCTCCTACTTTTTACTTTGACAGCAATTGAACTGTTTCCATCACATAGGCACCAAATTCTCTGCAGGTGCTGCCGCTTTCTCTGCCTGTTATCTCTATGCGTTTTTCTTCATTCATACAAATATCGAGGGCACGTTCAAGGATATCTGCCTTGTCTTGCATATTAATGTGTGAGAGCAACATAACACAGGCCCTGAGCATTGAACTGGGGTCTGCATATGCTCCTCTGCCTTCACTCATCATTCGTGGGGCAGAACCGTGAATGGCTTCAAACATAGCATACTTTTTGCCTATGTTGGCGCTGCCGGCTGTGCCCACACCACCTTGGAATTCCGCGGCTTCATCGGTTATGATATCCCCATACAGATTTGGAAGGATAAATACTTTAAAGTCACGGCGTCTTTTTTGGTCGATTAACTTGGCCGTAAGGATATCGATGTACCACTCATCGGTAATAATCTCAGGGTATTCTTCTCCAATTTCTTTGGCTATCTTTAGGAACTTGCCATCTGTTGTTTTAATGACATTTGCTTTGGTAATGATCGATACTCTCTCTTTATCGTTCTTTCTGGCATATTCATAGGCGAGTTTCGAAATTCTTTTGCACCCTTCCGTGGTGGCAATTACAAAGTCTACCGCTACATCCTGTGTGGCATGGATACCTCTGGAACCGACAGCGTAGGCACCCTCCGTGTTTTCTCTGAAGAAAGTCCAGTCAACGCCTTCGTCCGGTATTTTTACGGGCCGTACATTGGCGAATAAGTCCAACGCTTTTCGCATAGCAACATTAGCACTTTCAATATTAGGCCAAGGGTCACCGGCTTGTGGGGTTGTTGTTGGTCCTTTTAGGATCACATGGCATGTTTTCAGTTGAGCTAAAACGTCGTCGGGTATTGCTTTGCTGACCGCGACCCTGTTTTCAATTGTAAGCCCTTCAATCGTTTTGAACTCGATTTTTTTATTGCGAACTTCCTTAGACAGCATAAATTCAAGCACCGCGGCCGCTTCCTTGGTTATAATGGGGCCTATGCCGTCACCACCGCAAACACCGATAATGATTTTGTCAAGTTTTTCATAGTCGATAAAGTCGCCTTGTGCATTTATGCTGTCTGATCGTTCAATCTGTTCACGCAGGAGTAGCTCGAATTTTTCGAGCGCACCTCTTATTTCTTTTTCTAACATAATGTCCTCCTTCATTTATTCTGAATTGTATTATTTTTGGTGTAATTCAATAAACCGCCGGCAATTAAAATGTTTCGTTGCCTGTCAGAAAAATCGCCAACCAACGGATACGTTTCATCTTTGGTTAAATTATTAAGTGTGAGTTGCCCGTTGCCGCTTATGATTTCTTTAATATCACAAATTGCAATCATATTGCCCTCTTCAATTTTATCGTAATCGTTTTCGTTGGCAAATGTCATCGGCACTATCCCTGCGTTAATCAAATTGGCAAAGTGTATTCTGGCAAAGGATTTAGTGATGATGCATTTTATACCCAGATAAAGCGGAACAAGGGCCGCATGTTCCCTTGAAGAGCCCTGACCGTAATTTGATCCACCGACGATGATTCCGCAACCCTCGATTTTACAGCAAGCGGCAAAATCCTCTTTTACCTGTTTAAAACAAAACTCGGATAAGAAAGGAATGTTGGAGCGATAGGGTAGGATTTTGGCACCCGCCGGCATAATATGGTCGGTTGTTATATTATCGCCAACCTTTAAGATAGTCTTTGCTTTTATAGACGCGTCAAGGGGTTGTGTTTTGGGGTAGGGTTTGATATTCGGCCCATAATATATTTCCAAATTTTCCGCTTCTTGCTTTGATGCCGGCAATTCGATTAAATTGTCGTTAATGAGAAAGCTGTCCGGTAGGGATATTTCTCGCATATCCCCAAATGTTCTGGGGTCTGTCAAATACCCGGTTATTGCGGACACGGCCGCTGTTTCGGGGCTGACGAGGTAAATACCCGCGTCAGCGGTGCCTGACCGTCCTTCAAAATTTCGGTTGAATGTTCGCAATGAAATTGCACCGGAAGCGGGCGATTGCCCCATGCCTATACAAGGGCCACAAGCAGACTCTAGAATCCTCGCCCCGGCGGAAATCATTTTTGAAAGCGCCCCGTTTTGTGACAACATGTTGAGCACTTGCATAGAACCGGGGGAAATGGTAAGGCTTACATCAGCATGGATTTTACGCCCTTCCAAAACAGAGGCAACTTTCATCATATCCTGTAAAGAAGAGTTTGTACAAGACCCTATGCAAACTTGGTCAATCTTGATTTTTTCGATTGCTTCAATCGCTTTCACGTTATCGGGCATGTGGGGGAGGGCTGCCATTGGAACAAGTGTGTCTAAATCAATGGTGTAGTGGTGTCTATAGTCAGCGTCCTTGTCTGCAGACAATTCGCTCCAGTCTTCTTCACGCCCTTGTGCTTTTAGAAACGCCTTTGTAACAGCGTCGGAAGGAAAAATGGAAGTGGTTGCACCAAGCTCTGCGCCCATATTGGTTATCGTCGCTCTTTCCGGAACGGAAAGCCATTTTACACCATCGCCTGCGTATTCGATTATTTTATCGACACCGCCTTTTACGGTTAAGATACGCAAAACTTCAAGAATAATATCTTTCGCGGAAACCCAAGGTTTTAATCTACCTGTTAAGTTTATCCGTACGGTTTCGGGTGTGTTGATATAATAGGCACCACCGCCCATTGCTACCGCAACATCCAGACCACCGGCGCCGATTGCCAGCATACCAATACCACCGCAGGTAGGCGTGTGGCTGTCTGACCCTATGAGGGTTTTTCCCGGTACGCCAAAACGTTCAAGGTGCACTTGATGGCAAATCCCATTCCCCGGGCGAGAAAAGACAATGCCGCGTTTTTTAGCGACACTTTGAATAAATTTATGGTCATCTGCGTTTTCAAAGCCGGATTGCAGGGTGTTGTGGTCGATATAAGCAACCGATAATTCGGTTTTAACGCGTTCGATGCCCATCGCTTCAAACTCAAGGTAGGCCATTGTTCCGGTTGCATCTTGAGTGAGCGTTTGATCAATTCTTATTCTGACCTCGTTTCCTTCACTCAAATCGCCGGATAGCAAATGATTTTTAATAATTTTTTGACTGATTGTGTATCCCAAAAAAAAACCTCCATTTTTTTCAAATTGGTATTCTGTTAGCAGTTATTATTGTTTAATTGATTTTAGCATATAGACAAATTTTTATTGTTCTAATTGTTTATATATTGCTCTTATTTTAAATAAATGCTATAATTCATGTGATATTGAGGGTGAATTGTGAAATTCATAAAACCTTAAAATCGTTGTTCGATATATTTATGCAAGGATCAGCAAAATGAAACAAAAAAAATCAACTTCCGGAGGCAAAAAAGTGGCTACAACGTCAAAAACGGTTAAAAAGAAAACCCCACAGTCTAAACAAGCAGCAATCGCTGAAGAAAGAGCCGCAATGGTCAACCGCCAGAAGGCGGCTATTTTGCTTTTTGCCGCAGCGCTTTTCCTCGGTTCTATTGTCTTTATCGAAGGGCAATCTATTTGGACTTCAATGCACAACGGTATTTTGGGCTTGTTTGGCTACTGTGCGTTTCTATGGCCGATCATGCTTATATACCTGGCTGCGGTATGCGCTTTTGAAAAACCGGTTGACAGTATGATTAATACTCTTTTGGGTGTTACTGCTTTTATTATATTAATTGCAGGTACAATTCATATTTTTGCAAATAATGAGCTTTATTTGCGAAATGAATCGATTGGTTTACAGATAAGCGCCGCTTGGAACGAAAGAGTAAACACGCCAAATGGCGGTGTCTTTGGTGCATTGGTCGGCGGGGTTATCGCAAAGCTTTTTGGCAAGATCGGCGCACAAATTACAGTGATTCTTGTTTCCGCAGTAATACTCATGTTCGTAACAAAAACGACACTTGCCGCTGTGTTTAAATTAGCCGCAAAGCCGATGAAAAAAATCAATGAAACTGCGAAGGCGAGAAAAGCTAATCCGGCACAAACGAAAGAAAAGGAAAAAGCTCCTGCCGTTTTACCGATACCACCCAAGCCCTTTAATCCGCCCAAGGTTATTGAAAAAACAGAACCTACAGACGATTATTTTAAAATAGCCCCGCCGGAAGAAGCTATTCCTTTTAGCCCCGTAAAAACCCCCAAAGCGGACTCGACAACAGATATTGATTTTAGCCAGATTGAAATAATTGTTCCAAGCTTTAAAAATCGTAATAGCGAAAAAGTCGACACAACGGTATCCGATCAACCCCTTGTTCCGGCCGAACCTAAAAAGAAGAACAAAGTTGTCGATAAAGTATCCGATAACAGCTTGAATGAGGAGAACACGGAACAATTCAAATCCTACCGATTACCACCTATAGATTGCTTGTCACCTGCGGCAAGGCAAAACAATGCCGGCTCGGAAGAAGAGCTTCGTGTGAACGGTCAAAAGCTGATTGACACACTAAATAGTTTCGGTATTCAAGCGAAAATAACGATGATCAGCAGAGGACCGTCCGTTACAAGGTATGAACTCCAGCCAAGCCCGGGCGTGCGCATCAACAGAATTACAAAACTTGCGGACGACATTGCACTTGCCTTGGCCGCATCAAGTGTCAGAATAGAAGCACCCATACCCAACAAATCAGCTATCGGCGTTGAAATCCCCAACAAAACCAGATCAAATGTTTCCCTAAGAGAAATGATTGAGTCGGAACAATTTCGGCAATCAAAAAGCAAGCTGAACATCGCATTGGGGAAAGACATCACCGGTAATGCAATTTGCGCGGATTTGGATAAAATGCCTCATCTGCTCATTGCCGGTACCACAGGGTCCGGTAAGTCCGTATGTATGAACTCTTTGATAGTCAGCCTGCTGTTCAACGCTTCGCCCGATGAAGTGAAGCTGCTGCTGATTGACCCCAAGCAAGGCGTAGAATTGGGTCCCTATAACGGGATTGCACACCTTGAGATACCGGTTGTTGAGGATGCACGTAAAGCTGCCGGAGCACTGAGCTGGGCTGTAACAGAGGTCATCAACCGTTACAAAATATTTAATGAAAATAAAGTCAGGAATATATCAGCATTCAACGAACTTGCAGAAAAAACCGACGGTATGAAAAAACTCCACAGAATAGTAATTTTTATCGATGAGTTAAATGACCTCATGATGCTTGCACCACATGAGGTGGAAGATTCCATTTGCAGACTGGCTCAAATGGCAAGGGCCGCGGGCATCCATTTGGTTATTGCGACACAAAGACCGTCCGTTGATGTCATAACGGGTGTCATAAAGGCAAACATACCAAGCAGAATCGCTTTGTCGGTGCCTTCCAACGTGGACTCGCGAACAATTATTGATATGAATGGTGCTGAAAAGCTTTTGGGTAACGGCGACATGCTCTTTAGCCCGGTTGGTATTGCCAAACCCATCCGTTTGCAAGGATGTTTTATATCGAACAAAGACATTGAGCGAACAGTTAACTATATTAAGTCGCAATCACAAGCGTCTTACGATGAAGAGATTATTAAAGATATTGATTCACGCATTATTGAGGTTAAGAAAAAGGGATCTTCAAACACCTCAACGGATGATGATGAACGTGAAGACGAGCTGCTTTCAAAGGCAATAGAAGTCATTGCCGACGCTCAGGTAGCATCAACCACTTTTTTACAAAGAAAATTAAAAATCGGTTATGCACGTGCGGCAAATTTGATTGACACGCTTGAGCAGCGGCACATAGTAGGACCACCCGACGGCAGTAAACCGCGAAAGGTACTCATTTCAAAACAACAGTGGATGGAGATGTACGCACTCAGCGACGACAGCTTTTTCGTCGCTGATGAGTCTTAATATGAATATGAATCAAAATCAGGCGTATAAAGATAACGGTTTTTTGCCAATTTCAGCACAAGATGTCAAAGACAGAGGCTGGGATGCGGTAGATTTCGTTTTTGTTACCGGCGACGCATATGTCGATCACCCGAGTTTTGGGGTTGCGATTATTACCAGGGTGCTGGAGTCGGAAGGCTTTCGGGTTGCAATATTATCGCAGCCCGATTTGACACAAGAAGATTTTCTCAGATTTGGCAAACCTGTATACGGTTTTATGGTCACTTCCGGCAACATTGATTCCATGGTCTCACACTACACGGTTGCGAAAAAGCGCAGGAGTGAAGACAAATATTCCCCGGGAGGAAAACGTGGTAATCGACCGGACAGGGCTGTTTTGTCCTATTGCTCGTTCATACGCAAAACGTTTGGAGATATACCGATTATACTTGGTGGCCTCGAAGCGTCCTTACGCCGTTTTGCTCATTATGATTATTGGGACGATAAAGTTCGCCCCTCGGTTTTGACTGAATCCGGTGCGGATATTCTCGTATATGGTATGGGTGAAAATCAAACAAAACAAATTGCCCAACGAATGCGATTGGGTGAACACATCTCAACAATAACTGACGTGAAAGGTACTTGCTACCTTGTTGATGTTCGGGATACGCCATATACGGGAGTAGAATGTCCTTCCTTGAAAAATGTTATAAGCAGTAAAAAGGAATATGCTATCTCGTGCAGAATTCAAAATGAGGAGAACGACTGCTACATAGGGAAAACTATCAAGCAAAGACAAGATTCTAAAATGCTGGTGCAAAACCCTCCGATGTTACCGCTGACGACCGACGAACTGGACCGTGTGTATGCGTTGCCATATAAAAGATATTACCACCCTGTGTATGAACCGATGGGTGGTGTGCCTGCTATTGAAGAGGTTGAGTTCTCAATAACCCACAACAGAGGCTGCTTTGGCGACTGCAACTTTTGTTCGCTTGCTTTTCACCAAGGTAAAGCAATCACGTGCAGAAGTAAGGAATCCATCATTACAGAGGCGAAAAAAATCTCACAAAGCAACGGTTTTAAAGGCTATATACATGACATAGGCGGGCCAACCGCCAATTTTCGTCATGCCTCATGCGAACAGCAAAAAACCAAAGGTTTATGTAAAAACAAAAAATGTTTAGCACCGCAACCGTGCCCTAACCTTAAAGTGGACCACAAAGAATACCTTGATATTCTGCGGTCTGTCAGAGTTTTACCCGGTATTAAAAAAGTGTTTATTCGTTCCGGTATTAGGTATGATTATATTTTAGCGGATAAGGATAAGAGCTTTTTCGAAGAACTTGTCAAACACCATGTAAGCGGGCAACTCAAAGTGGCACCCGAACACTGCTCGGCAGCTGTCCTTGGCTACATGGGCAAGCCGCAGATTGATTCCTATTTGGAATTCAAAAACAAGTTCTTTGCACAATGCAAAAGGGTTAACAAAGAGCAGTACCTTGTGCCTTATTTTATTTCCTCACATCCCGGCAGCACACTAAAGGATGCGGTCGAACTGGCCTTGTTTTTAAAGCAGGAAAAAATAAGACCCGAACAGGTGCAAGATTTTTACCCGACTCCCGGTGCGATATCCACTTGTATGTTCTATACCGGCTTAGACCCATACACGCTTGAAAGTGTCTATGTCGCACACAGTGCGCATGAAAAAGCCATGCAACGCGCTCTTCTTCAGTATTTCAACCCCAAGAACAAACGTCTTGTTCTTGAGGCTCTTACTAAAGCGGGGAGAACGGACTTGATCGGGAACAGTGAAAAATGCCTGATATGCTCGGAAGATAATTATTACAGAGGGACGCAAGGCAAAAAAAAGCAGACAAATTTAGCCGGGAGGAATAGATATAAAAAATAACAAAGTAAAAATTTTCATTGTTGTTATAGCGGCAATTCTTGTATGTTCATTTATAATAACTTATTCCTCATCACTGAACCTGCCTTTTGGTGTCCCTGCATGGTCAGACATATTCGGTCAAGCAGGGTTAATAGATAATAACCCCATAAGTCAGTCTCCGATTTCAATTCACTTTATTGATGTGGGGCAAGGGGACTGTATTCTGATTAAAACACAACACGCCAGTGCTTTGGTCGATGCGGGAGACAGAGGAAAAGGTGAATTGGTTGTTCAATATTTGCGAAATCAAAATATCGAACAATTGGATTATGTTTTTATCACCCACCCGGATTCGGACCACATAGGCGGTATGCCGGAGGTTCTGGAGAACTTTGAGGTATCCAAATTCATTATGCCGGCTATTAAAAAGGAACACATGCCGACCACAAAAATATTTGAAAAGCTTCTAAACACCATACGTGATAGAGAAATTCCGGCAGAAACTGCAGTGCTTCATGAAGTATTCACCCTTGGCGATGCGTCGTTGACTGTGCTTGGGCCGGTTTCTCAAACCTCTGAAATGAACAATATGTCTATAGTTCTGAGGGTTGTGATGGGGAAAAATTCGTTTTTGTTAACCGGAGATGCTGAGATCGAAGAAGAGCTGGAAATCCTTAAATCAGGATATCCGCTTAAATCCGATGTTCTCAAAGCCGGGCATCATGGTGGCAAAAGTTCGTCGGGGGATGATTTCCTAAAAGCGGTCAGTCCTAAAACAGTAATAGTTTCTTGCGGGAGAGATAATTCCTACGGTCACCCAAACCCGGAATCATTACTGAGGTTTTCACAAATTAACGCAGAAGTGTTCAGAACGGACAGACACGGTAGTATTATAGTGGCCGGCGACGGCGAGAAAATTTCAATAGATGTTGAAAAAAAGTGAGAAGGTAAAATATGGAAACGTTAACCATTGACAGATTTGAAGGGGATATTGCCGTTTGCGAACAAGAAGATATGACAACAATCAATATTCCCATCAATAAATTGCCTCAGGGTATTAAAGTCGGAAATGTTTTGATTGTTGCAGATGACGGAACAATGTCTATTGATCAAGAAGAGGAAAACCGCAGGAGAGACACAATCAATAACCTATACGACAGCATCTTTAACAAAGACCCGAAGGATAAATAGCTTTAATGATTATTTTATATCGCAATCTTCATTATCAAAAATTAAGTATAAATATATTTACGGATTAACTATAAAATGATATGATTAAAACTACAAGTTTTGAGTATTGAGTCTGAAGGTGTTGCTTTGAGCAATTCAGCCAAAAAATTTTTAATCCTGAACGCTGATGATTTCGGTGTAAACCCAAGCACAAATAAAGCGATTCTCGAATTGTTTGAAAAGGGTTTGATAACATCCGCTTCCTTATTGACCGTCGCACAGGACTCAAAAGATGCAGCAAAGCTGACTTTTGCAAATAAACTGTCCGTCGGTGTTCATCTTACCATTAACTCCGATGACAACGAAAACCGCTGGCACAGCAACAGTCAAGCAAAGTCGCTCAGCGACAATAAAGGCCTCCTGTATGACAACAAGTTGCTCGCCTTAAAAGCGAAAAGCAAAGATGTTACGCAGGAGCTGGAAGCGCAGTACCGCTTTATGGTGGAGAATGGTTGTATGCCTGACCACGCCGACAATCATTGCGGGACGCTTTACGGCATCAACGGACGGTTATTTTTCATCAATGCTTTCCGATTTTGCAAAAAGTATAGTTTGCCGTTTCGGTTCCCTAAAAGTCCCGCGTTTTTAGAACGGCAGCTTAACCGGCGGGTTCCGAGCGTGTTAGTGTTGGCGCACAAAATGATTGTCAACACCGCAAAACGTTATGACATTTGCCTGCCCGATGACATCATCTCAAACCCATACTCCATTAAAAAAATAAAAACCTACGACGCTCTGAGGGCCTACTACGTTGATCAGATTAAAAACATGGCACCCGGTATTACCGAAGTGTTTTTGCACCCTTCCTACCCAATTGGAGATGCGCCGAGTTCAGCCGATAACGAATGGCTGAAAAGGGAGTTTGAACTTCAGTTGCTGCAAAGCGGGGATTTGCTTCAAGTTGCGGCCGATAAAGGAATACTGGTTTGTTCATGGGGCAATGCGCCCTTTCATCAAATAAAGTAACGGAGGGAATAGAATATGCTTAATGCACACGTAAAAGAAATTTATCTGGCAGGCGGATGTTTTTGGGGTATCGAGAAGTATATGTCCGTTATTAAAGGCGTTGTGGAAACCGAGGTCGGTTACGCAAACGGAAATACCAAAAATCCAACCTATAGGGATGTATGCACAGGCAAAACCGGTTATACGGAGACCGTTAAAGTTGTTTATGACACCGCATTAACCGACCTGGATAGGCTTTTGACACTTTTTTATGCGGCCATTGATCCCACTGCAATAGATAGGCAGGGTGGAGATATCGGCAACCAGTACAGAACCGGTGTTTATTATGTTAATAGCGAGGATAAAGAAATTATTGATCGGTCGATACTCTCCTTGAGCAAAATGTATAAGAAACCAATAGCCGTTGAAGTGTTACCGCTGAAAAGCTTTCACTCGGCCGAGGAATACCATCAAAAATATCTGGACAAAAACCCATTGGGGTATTGCCACATATCCGCTGAAAAAATCGAAAATGCAAAAGCAGCAAGTATGGGCAAGGCTGCCTTTCAAGCCAAGCCAAAAGCACAGTTGAAAGAAACATTGACTCAAATCCAATATGACGTTACGCAAAATAATGCTACAGAGCCACCGTTTCAAAATGAGTATAATGATAATTTTAAGCCCGGTATCTATGTAGATATCACAACGGGTGAACCACTTTTTATTTCCAGCGACAAATTTGATGCCGGATGTGGTTGGCCAAGCTTTGCAAAACCGATTAGCGATAGCCTTATTAACCAAATAGAGGACAGGTCGTTCGGAAGAAGACGTATTGAAGTACGCAGTAAAACCGGGGATGCCCATCTGGGTCACGTTTTCGATGACGGTCCAAAGCAAACAGGTGGCTTGCGATATTGTATAAACAGTGCCTCACTTTTGTTTGTTCCTATGGCGGATATGGAAGAAAAAGGGTATGGGCATCTGCTATCCCTTCTTCGTAATACGGCTGAATAGGGCCAGCCATTTGTTTTGTTGTTGCTGATGGGTTCTTTTAGGAACACACGCGGTCGTAAGTCGCTTTATGTCTTTTATTATTGAGTTTTTATTTTGAAAGGATTGATTACTATGGCAAACAACTTCTGCGCGGGTTGCGGAACAGCGTTATCTCCCGGAGCAAAATTTTGTCCCACTTGTGGCAAAGCAACGAGTATACCTCAAGCAACGGCAGCCGCCGTTGCACCGCCTACACAAGCAAACTTTACCCCGGTACCCGTCGTTCCACCTGCACCACCGGCACCTGTTGTAACACCTGCGTCACCTGCGCCTGTTGTCCCACCTACACCACCGGCTTATGTACCGCCGACACCGGCTCAGCCGCCTGTCTACAACGCTAAACCCTTAGAATACAAAATTTTCGGAGAAAACCTACCTGCCGTTTCCATAAAGCTTGATGCAGGAGAAAGCATTTTTACACAGTCCGGCGGTCTGTCATGGATGGACAACGGAATTACCATGGCCACCAACATGCAGGGCGGGCTTCTAAAGGGGCTCGGGCGGATGGTATCGGGCGAATCACTTTTCATGGCTACATTTACATCAAACTCAGCCAATCAAGAAATAGTTGTAGCAAGCACTTACCCCGGCAGTATTGTAGATATTGACGTCTCCGCTGTTGGCGTTGTTGCTCAAAAGACGGCATTTCTTTGTGCACAGCCATCGGTTAGCTTAAACGCCTATGTGAATAAGAGCATTAAGTCGGGCTTTTTTGGCGGCGAGGGCTTTGTAATGCAGCGTTTGTCGGGTCAAGGCAAGGTGTTTCTTGAAATCGACGGAAGCTGTGTTAAACGAACCCTTGCACCGGGAGAAGTGATTAAAGTCGATACTGGCAATGTTGCCGCTTTTGAGGAAACGGTTACTTACCAGGCGGAAATGGTGAAGGGTTTTAAAAACGTACTCTTCGGGGGAGAAGGACTCTTCTTAACGACACTCACAGGGCCGGGGAAAATTTGGTTGCAAACAATGCCAATACCCGGGTTTGCGAAAAAGCTGATTCCTTATCTTCCAAAGCCAACCGGTAATTAATTTTTCTAATTCACAAAGAGCGGAGCCGGTTAATCATTTGACAAAAAGCCTAAGGATATTTTGGTTAACCGGCTTCGCAGATTCTCCATATTGTTGTTGACGAAATAAGGAGTGGAGACTATGTTCTGTGAACAATGTGGCAATACTATTGAGCCCAACTCAAAATTCTGCATGAAATGCGGTGCACCTTTAGCCCTTGCAACAAAAGTCAATAATCTTGTTGGATTTTCTCCAAAAATCAACGACCCTGCATTTCTTGCGTATAAAAAGAAATCAAAAGCCTGGTCTTTGATATTTGCGATTGTACTTGCGGTAGTTGTTACGATTGCTTTCCCGGTATACGGTAATTATTCCGGCGAAGTCGATTTTCCAAACTCTCTTTATTACGGGATGGCCATAGGTGGCATGTTTATTCTGATCGCTGTCATACAAACATTAAAAAGGGGACTGGACAAAACCTGGGATGGTGTCGTTAAAGATAAAAAAACACAGCGCCGCTCCAGATCGGATGACGATGGAAATTCTACGGGATATGACACTATCTACATTTTAAAAATCAGCAAGAATGAAGGCGGCAACAAGAAACATAAGACTGTAAACAACAATATTATTTATAATTATTACAACATAGGGGATGCGGTAAGGCATCACAAAGGTTTTCTGTTTTACGAAAAGTATGACAAATCTAAAGATTCACAAATACTGTGTGCCGCATGTTCAACATTTAACGACATCAATGCGGATTTTTGCAAGCATTGCAAGTGCCCGTTGTTAAAATAAGTAACATATACTGAAACCATTTTAATGCCAGTAACCGTACTGTTGAGGAATTATGTCTATAACAAGCATACAAATTTTATGCCAAAAAAATAAGGAACATTGTCATAAAAAAAAATGTTCCTTGCCTTTTGTCTAATTTCGTTCTATAATATGTTAAATATTTAATCAGTACATTGATTGGGTGATGATGATTGTTAAAATACTTGACTAGAAAAATAATAATATCGTTAATTACACTCTGGATTGTTGCAACATCAACTTTCTTCCTGATGTTTATGGTGCCGGGTGGTCCATTTTTGGCGGAAAAAGCGCCCTCCGAGGCAACGATTGCGGCACTAAATGAAAAGTATGGGCTTGACCAACCAAAGCATATCCAATATAAGAATTATTTTGTTAAAATCCTTAACGGCGATATGGGACCTTCGATGAAACAAAGAGGGCGAGAGGTTAGCGACATCATTTCTGCCGGTTTTAAAGTTTCGGCAAGACTAGGCGGATTATCAATCCTTCTTGCCGTGTCGGTTGGTATCCCTCTGGGTTCTATTGCGGCACTAAAGCGAGGCAAATGGCAAGATAATCTAATTTTATTAATATCGACAACCGGCATTGCTGTGCCAAGCTTTGTCGTTGCCACTGTTTTAATGATGATATTCAGTGTTAAACTAAATCTTTTACCAACATACGGGTTGACTTCATGGAAACACTATATTATGCCTGTTATGTCCCTTTCTTTTTACCCGACAGCTTATGTTTCGCGTTTGATGCGTTCGAGTATGCTGGAGGTGCTTGGTCAAGATTATATTAGGACTGCCAAAGCAAAAGGCCTTTCAATGTTTTCAATTCTATTTAAACACGCACTGCGAAACGCTGTGCTGCCCGTTGTCACTTACCTCGGTCCATTACTTGCCTACACATTGACCGGTAGCTTTATTGTTGAAAAAATATTTACAGTGCCGGGGCTTGGGAACTATTTTATCAGTTCCATATTAAACAGAGACTATACCATGATCATGGGAACGACTATTTTTCTGGCGACGCTGATTATTGCGATGAACTTCATCGTTGATGTTGTTTATAAGCTGATTGACCCGAGAATAAAATATAAATAGGAAGGAGTCTTCAAATATGAGCGACAGTGCTAAAAAAATAAGTTTTCAGCTTGATGTTTCAGATTTCCTTCCGGCTGACCAAGAGGAAAAACAAAGCCTTGTTCTCATGAGGGAAAGCGTCGGGTTTTGGCGCAATGGCTTTAGTCGACTTAGAAAAAACAAGATTGCAATGATAAGCTTGTTTGTAATTATTTTAACATTAATTTTTGCGTTTATTGCACCGGCATTCTACCCCTACTCCTATGAACAACAAATACGCGGCAGTGAAAACCTTTCGCCGATGCAGTATTCAGCTGAAGAGCTTGCCGCTAAGGAAGCCGGTGAAAAAGTATTTCCGCATTTTATCGGTACGGATGCCTTGGGTCGCGACACAACAATCCGATTAATGATGGGTAGCCGGATATCATTGCTTGTTGGTATTGTAGCAAGTGTTCTTGTGCTTTTAATCGGTTCGACTTACGGAGCGGTATCCGGTTATTTAGGCGGTAAGGTAGATATTTTCATGATGCAAATAGTCGATGTAATTTATGCGATACCCGATATTTTGATTATCATTATCTTGATGGTATCCCTAAAATATCCCTTGGAAAACCTGGCTAACACAGTACCCGGTTTTGAATGGATCAACAAAATCGGTGTCGGATTAATATGTATCTTTATCGTGTTCTCACTACTTTATTGGGTAGGTATGGCAAGGATTGTGAGAAGCCAGATTTTATCATTGAAAGAACAGGAATATGTAACCGCCGCAAGAGCCTTAGGCGCAAGTAACTCAAGAATCATCGGCAAGCACCTTTTAACAAATTCTATCGGCACGCTTATTGTCACAACAACGCTTCAAATTCCTTCCGCAATTTTTACGGAAAGTTTTCTTAGCTTCATTGGTATAGGGGTATCCGCGCCGATGCCGAGCCTCGGCTCAATGGCATCAACAGCTATCGGCGGTTTAACATCCTATCCACACCGACTTTTTGCACCGGCAATAATGATAAGTGCCATAATTCTTTCATTTAATTTATTAGGCGATGGTCTTCGCGATGCTTTTGACCCGAAGCTTAAGAACTGAGGCGTGGAAATGAATAATGTATTGCTAGACATTAAAAATATACACCTTTCTTTTTTCACCTCTGCCGGTGAAGTGAAGGCACTCAACGATGTTTCTATCACTTTGAACCAAGGAGACGTTTTGGGTATTGTCGGCGAATCCGGTAGCGGTAAAAGTGTAACAGCTTATTCCATAATGGGCTTAACTGCACATCCGGGTAAGCTGATAAGTGGCAGTATCGAGTTCAATGGGCATATAATTAATGAAATGTCCGAAAAAGAATTACGTGATATGCGTGGTAATGAGGTCAGTATTGTTTTTCAAGACCCTATGACGAGCTTAAACCCTGTATATACCATCAGCAACCAAATTTGCGAGTCTATTATGCTTCACACGGGGAAAAATAAAAGGGAAGCGCAAGAAAGAGCGTTGGAACTACTTACTTTGGTGGGGATAAATGAGCCACAAAGAAGACTCAAACAATACCCACATGAGCTGTCAGGCGGTATGAGGCAGAGAGTGATGATTGCTATCGCGCTTGCATGCGAACCAAAGTTACTCATAGCGGATGAGCCAACAACGGCACTTGATGTGACGATACAAGCACAGATTTTGGAGCTTATGACTGAGCTTAAAGAAAAAATCGGTATGTCGATTATTATGATAACACACGATTTAGGCATTGTTGCCAATATGTGTTCTAAAATAGCCGTCATGTATGCAGGCAAGATTGTGGAACACGGCAACGTTGATGAAATTTTCTATAATCCAAAACATGAGTATACAAAAGGTTTGCTCAATAGCATACCAAAGCTATATGAAACAGAGCGCACAAAACTCATTGCAATCGAAGGAACACCGGTCGATATGTTGAATGTTCCAAAAGGGTGTCCTTTTGCGCCAAGATGCGACAGCTGCATGAAAATATGTTTAAGACAAATGCCGGAATACACTGCAATTACGGATGATCATTACAGTGCCTGCTGGTTATTGCAAAAAGAAGAGTTTTTTCAAGGCGGTAAACAAAATGACTGATAAATTACTGGAAGTTGAAAATTTAAAACAGTATTTTCGCGCTGGTGGAAGTCCATTCAAACCGAAATACATAAAAGCTGTTGACGATGTCAGCTTGTATATTAACCGTGGGGAAACACTCGGTCTGGTTGGTGAAAGCGGATGCGGAAAAACGACAATCGGTCGGACTATTCTTCGTTTGCACGAACCCACCGGTGGTAAAATCATTTATGACGGCAAAGACATTACGAATGTTGATATGTTCCCTTACAGGCGCAAAATGCAAGTTGTCTTTCAAGACCCATATGCAAGTCTTGACCCGCGAATGACCGTTAGTGACATTGTTGGTGAGGCTATTGATATTCACAAATTAGCACCAACTAAAAAAGACCGTAATGATAAAATCATCAGCTTACTCGAGCGCGTCGGTCTCAACAGTGAACATGCCAACCGCTATCCCCATGAATTTTCCGGTGGTCAGCGGCAAAGAATCGGCATCGCAAGAGCGTTGGCTGTTGACCCGGAATTTATTGTATGTGACGAACCTATTTCCGCGTTGGATGTTTCAATTCAAGCCCAAGTAATTAATATGTTCGAAGATTTTCAGGAAAACATGGGACTGACCTACCTTTTCATTGCGCATGAGTTGAGTGTTGTAAAACACATAAGCAACAGAATCGGCGTTATGTATCTGGGCAAAATCGTTGAGCTTGCCAATAATTATGAGTTGATTTTTCATTCTGTGCATCCCTATACCAAATCGTTGATATCCGCTATTCCCATTGCCGACCCGATACAAAGCCGCAAAAACAAAAGGATAATTTTGGAAGGGGATGTACCAAGCCCCCTTAACCCTCCCAGCGGATGTAGGTTCCGAACCCGCTGCCTTTATGCAACCGACATCTGTTCGCAAACAGAACCCGAACTCAAAGAAATTTCACCTGACCATTTTGCGGCATGTCATAATTTAGATAAAGTTCAATAAAACATTTATAGATTTCGGTTATAACATTCATATTTGAAATACGATTATCGGCCGTTAATTGCTTTTTCAAATACAATGTTGAACAATAAAACAAAAATTTTAGGAGGAAAGAAAAATGAAAAAGAAGATCGCACTCTTTATGGCAGTACTCATGATTGGCTTGATTCTTCTGCCTGCATGCAACAAAGACGATGCACCGCCCAAAAAATCAAGTGTTGAAACGCTCAATGTATGTGTCGGCCCCGATCCGGACACAATTGACCCGGCATTAAACTCCTCTGTTGACGGCGCTACCCTGATCATTCACGCCTTTGAGGGCTTAATGACGCTCGATAAAGAAGGTACCCCGGTTTACGGCCAGGCTAAATCGCATGAAGTTTCCGAAGATGGAAAGACATACACCTTCAAACTGCGCGACGATCTAAAATGGAGCGATGGAACAGCATTAAAAGCCGAAGATTTTGTTTATTCATGGAACCGTGCTGTCAGCCCGACTACGGCCGCAGACTACGAGTACATGTTTGACGTAATTGACGGTTATGACGTCCCAGAACCTAAAGAAGGCGAACAACCCATAGAAAAAGTACTTAATGTCAAAGCAACGGACGATAAAACACTTGTTGTTACGCTTAAGACGCTGACACCTTATTTCCTTGAGCTGTGCGCTTTCCCGGCATTCTCCCCCGTGAGAAAAGACCTCATTGAAGCAAACGGAGAAAAATGGGCAACTACAGTAGCAACGTACATCGGTAACGGCCCCTATAAGATGACAGAATGGCTTCCCGGCTCACATATAATCTATACTAAAAATGAGAATTATTGGGATTATAAAAATCTTGGAACAACGAACTTGAAGTTTGTACTGATGGATGAAGACTCTTCCATTCTGAATGCATTTGTTCAAAAGGAAATTTTATTTGCAGATTCAATGCCCCAAGATGAAATCGACGCATGGAGAGACAAAGCAGAGTTTAATCTTGAAGGACAGCTGGGCACTTATTACATTTCATATAATGTAAAAAAAGCTCCCCTTGACAATCCTCTTGTACGTCAAGCACTAACGCTTGCTATCGATCGTAATTTTATCGTAAAGAACATCGGTAAAGCCGGTCAAGTTCCCGCGGGTGGTTTTGTTCCTACCGGACTGACAGATGTCGACAAGACAAAAGAGTTCCGCGATGTTGGTGGTAATTATTTTGATCCACTTGCCCATGAAGCGAATGTTGCAAAAGCAAAAGAACTCCTTAAAGAAGCCGGATATGAAGGCGGCGCAGGTTTACCAAACATTGAATATCTTTACAATGTCGGAACAGGACATCAGGCGATAGGCGAAGCTATTCAAGACATGTGGAAAACTATCGGCGTTAACGTTACACTCGTGTCACAAGAATGGGGTACATTCCTTAATACCCGTAAAAACGGCGATTACTTTATTGCTCGTAACGGTTGGCTTGGCGACTACAATGACCCCATTTCCTTCCTGGATATGTGGGTTACAGGCGGCGGCAATAATGACGCACAATGGTCCAATGCCGAATACGACGCCCTTATTAAAGATGTAAAATCCTCCAGCGACGCAGCTGAAAGAATTCAAAAGATGCATAAGGCTGAAGATATCATATTTGATGAGTGGATGCTCTGCCCGATTTACTACTATGTTGATATTTTCCTTCTCAATGATACAATCGAGGGCTTCTGGTCTTCACCGCTTGGCTTTAAGTACTTTATGTACGCTACTGTAAAATAAACCGGGTGTCTGTAGCAAGTCAAGTTTTGGGTTTTAAACCCATTATTCTAATAAATTTACGAACAGGCGGCCAAAGCGAAAGCTAAGGCCGCTTGTTTAGTGAATATATCCATCAATTAAATTTGTAAAGAGCGTGTTATTTTGTTATACTCTAAGGCAGAAAATCAGTTTGGGGGAACTACGTTGAAGTCGAGCAAAATTATCTTGCAATATTTTAAAAAGAATTGGTTTCGATATATATCGGGACTTTGTGTTGTTTTTATTGCTACGTATTTAAACACCATGATACCGCGAAAAATGGGATTTGCCATTGACGCGTTAAATTCACCGGAAATAAATGTAGATGCAGTTAGACGCATTGCGTTTTCCCTCGCACTCATCGGTATTGGAGCTTTCTTATCAAGATTCCTTTGGCGATACCTGATAATGGGGTTTTGCAGGCATATCGAGTTCTATTTGCGTGAAAAGTTGTTTGCACATTTACAAAAACTATCTCCGGATTACTATGTTCGCAACAATACGGGGGATATCATTACAAGATTAATCATTGATGTTCAAGCAATTCGCGCAATGATTGGTTTTGGCACAGTTTCAATTATTGACGTCGTTGTCACTGTGGTTTTATCTGTAATCAATATGAGTCTTTCCATTAACGGTTTGTTTACACTGATGGCTTTTGCGCCGATTCCATTTTTAGTGTTTCTACTGATAAAAATCAGGTTACTTATCAGAAAAAGATATGGCAAAGTACAAAAGTCAATTTCAAACATCGCCTCTAAGGTTCAAGAAAACATAACAGGTATTCGGGTAATAAAATCTTTTTCTCAAGAGGAAAAAGAAAGTGCGGTTTTTAATATATTAAGCAGAAAAAAATTAAAAGCCGAAACCGCATTAGTCCGGACTTTTGCCGTTATGGATCCCTCTGTGAGCCTTGCGTTTGGGGTTGTATTTTCGTTGTTTCTTGTCGTGGGCGGGTCTATGGTAGCTAAAAGCCAAGTGACACTTGGCGATTTTGTCTCCTTTAACTCATATCTGCTTCTTATTATGAACCCCATTAGCAATATTGGAAAAATAGTTGACAGATGGCAACGCGGTCTCACATCCATGAAAAGACTGGATAAAATACTGCTGGAAAAACCCACGATAACCGATAAAAATGCGGATATGAGCATAAACCGGCTAAATAACGGCTCCATTACTGCAAAAGACCTTAGCTTTTCATTTGAAAATAACAACTTTATTCTTAAAAACATATCGTTCGCTATCCCGCACGGAGGGTCTCTCGCTATAATGGGACCAACAGGAAGCGGCAAAACCAAAATGTTAGAGTTGATTGTGAGATTGTGGGAATGTAGAGATGACATGTTATTTGTTGGTGGGTGTGACATCAATCAATTACCCTTAAAAACGCTTAGAAATGAGTGCGCTTTTGTTCCTCAAGACACCTTTTTGTTTTCGGACACCATAATGGAAAATATTCGTTTTTTCAACATGGACATATCCGACGAACAAGTTATAGAGGCTGCCAAAGCGGCTTTTGTGCATGAAAACATCTCCGAATTTCCCAAGGGATACAATACCGTACTTGGTGAGAGAGGCATGACTTTATCGGGGGGGCAAAAACAAAGAATAGCCTTGGCAAGGGCACTTGCCGCAAAACCTAAAATACTTTTGTTGGATGATTGTATGTCAGCTGTCGATGCCGAAACAGAAAAAGAAATTATAAAAAATCTAAAAAACATTATTGCCGACTGCACGTTGATTATTGTAACGCATAGGTTATCTGCATCGGCCCTTGCAGATAAGATACTGTTGCTTAACAGTAAAGGTGAAATTGAGGAGTACGGCAACCACAACGAATTGATCAGCTCCGCAGGCACTTATTTTAAAATGGTGGAAGAAGTGTTGAGTGTCGAAAGCTTGAACGATGAGGAAGGTGACACGGTTGAATAACACGAAAGAAAAGGCCGTTATGGGCGGCAGCATGAAAGAGTTTGTTGAAAAGAAAAAAGGTTCAACTGTTCTTCGCCTTCTATCCTATTTTCGTTACCACAAAGGGTTAGCTGTACTGGCTGTTGTGCTTGCGTTGTCTGTCAATGTCGCTTCTATAGCGCAGCCTTACATCTTAAAAACGATTGTCGATAATTATTTGACAAAGGGTATATATGATTTTAATATATTTTTAACTTTTGGATTTGTTTACTTTTTTACAATTATTATAGGGGCAGCCGGTAATTACAGCCAAACAATTGTTTTAAACTACCTCGGTCAATCCATTATTCATAAAATACGCGTTGAATTGTTCTCTCATATACAACATCTCAGCATGCGATTCTTTGACAGAAACTCTAGCGGAAAAATATTGACGCGTATTAACAGCGATATAGAGGCACTGTCGGAAATATATTCCAGCACATTAATTGTTGTTGTTAAAGATACACTGCTAATTGTTGGCATACTGACAGCTATGTTTTCTATGAATCGAACACTTGCTTTTTGGTCGTTGTGGTCTGTGCCGGTCGTTGTAGCATTAACCGTGCTATACCGCTATTTAGCAAGAAGTAACTTTAAAAAAGTCAAAGCGCAACTTTCAAAAATTAATTCATTCTTGGCAGAAAATATTATTGGCATGAAAGTAGTGCAAATTTTTGCACGCGAAGACGACACGTTGGAAGAGTTTCACAACCTTGGAAACGTTTACTGCAAGCTTGGCGTCAGAGCAATTATTTTAAACAGTCTTTCAAATCCAATGATTTTGGCCATATCAAATGTGATGATAGCTGTTTTGATCGGCAGTTTTGCGCCTCAGGTAAAGCAGGGTATGATTGAAGTTGGGGTGGTTATTGCTTTTGCCACCTACATCAAGCAGCTTTTCAATCCGATTGCAAAAATAGCAGAGCAATTCACCAGTATACAGTCATCGCTGATTTCAGCTGATAGGGTCTTTGATATTATTGATACAACAGATTGTCTCGAAGACTTCTCTTCAGGGATAAGAACGAATAAGATAAAAGGGGATATCGAGTTTAAAAACGTTTGGTTTGCCTATAATGATGAAGACTATGTGTTAAGGGATGTGAGTTTTGTTGTAAAATCCGGGCAACGATGTGCTTTTGTGGGTGCGACAGGTTCCGGGAAAAGCACGATCATTTCTCTATTGGTCAGGTTTTATGATATTCAAAAAGGGCAAATCCTGGTTGACGGTATAGATATTAAAGAATACAATCTTGTTGATTTAAGAAGATGTGTTGCCGTTGTTATGCAAGATGTGTTCCTTTTTTCGGGCGATATCCGTTTTAATATCCGCTTGAATAATGAGGAGATTACCGACTATGATATTGCCAAAACAATCCAAGCAATAAACGCGGATGAGTTTTTCGACTCATTTGAAGACGGTTATGACCATGTAGTATCGGAGCGCGGCAGCACCTTTTCCGCAGGCGAAAGGCAGCTGGTGTCTTTTGCTAGAGCAGTTGCATTTAAACCGTCCGTACTTGTACTGGACGAAGCAACAGCAAACATTGATACCGAAACGGAAATTGCCCTGCAACGATCAATTGACGCAATGTCCGGTAAACAAACGGTAATTATTATCGCACATAGATTATCAACAATTGTTAATTCTGATATTATTTTTGTAATGAAAAAGGGAAAGATAAAGGAAGCGGGGTCTCACCAAGAACTTTATGCACAAGACGGGCTTTATAGAAAGCTATACGATATGTCTTGTAAATCCATTTCATGACGATGGACAGGGGAGCAAAGGATGAATATTCAAATATTCGGGTCAAAAAAATGTTTTGACACGCAAAAAGCCGAGAGGTACTTTAAGGAAAGAAAAATAAAATATCAGTATATTGATATTTTGCGGTTCGGCTTGAGCAAAGGGGAGCTAAAAAGTGTTTCGGCCGCTGTTGGGATAAAAAATTTAATTAGCCCAACAGCACAAAAGAACAGCTATTCAACGATGAATGTGACCGGGTCAAGTTCTTGGGAAGAAAAGCTATTAACCAACCCCAAATTGTATAAAACCCCTGTTGTAAGAAATGGTAAGAAAGCAACCGTAGGGTATCAGCCTGAAGTTTGGTCTGATTGGGATTGACATTTTGATGTTTAAACCATAAATCACACGAATTCCTGCAAAAGTACACCGATAGTGGTTGATAATTATTGCAATTTGTTGGCATTGCTGATATGATTTTACTTAGTGTTCGATATAATTTATTTCGTTTAAGTAATAGGGGTGATCCGCATGATTAAAAACATTCAAAATGAAATTATACGACTAAAAAAAGAAAACGACATTTGTATTCTTGCGCACAGCTACCAATCGCCGGAAATCATAGAAGTGGGTGATTTTACAGGTGACTCCTATCAATTAAGCTTAATGGCAAGCAAAGCTCCTCAAAAAACAATCATCATGTGCGGTGTGCGTTTTATGGCGGAAACAGTTAAGATTCTTTCGCCGTCGAAAACGGTATTTCTTGCAAACTCAAGCGCAGGCTGCCCAATGGCAGAACAGATGGACAAAGAAATGATAGCAGCTGTAAAAAAAGAGTTTCCTCAATATACTGTTGTTGCTTATATCAACACGACAGCCGAGCTTAAAACCATTTGTGACGTCTGCGTTACCTCATCATCAGCGGTGAAAATTGTCGACAAGATAGAAAATAAAAACATCCTATTTATTCCGGATTGTAATTTGGGGCAATATGTTGCAGAAAAATTACCCCATAAAAACATAAAATTATTACAAGGCGGATGCCCAATACATGCGATTGTAGATATTGATGATGTCAATGCCGCAAGAGCGCAACACCCGAATGCGGCGTTGCTAATTCATCCGGAATGCACCCCGGATGTGGTAAAACAAGCTGATTTTGTGGGCTCGACGTCAGCGATAATGGATTTTGCAAAATCTTCCGATAAAGAAGAATTTATTATCGGTACAGAAATGGGTGTCCTGGAACAGCTAGAGTATTTGTGCCCGGAGAAAAAGTTTTATAGCCTATCAAAAAAGCTGCTTTGCCCCGATATGAAGATTACGACACTGACGGATGTTTATAACTGTTTGCAGGGCAAGGGCGGGGAAGAAATAATTCTTGATGACGCAATCATTAAAGATGCGAGAAAGTGCATTGATGAGATGATTAGATTAGGTTGATTTTCATAAATTAGCATTCAAAAGTAGCGGCGGCGTTTAACCACCGCTATTTTCCAATTAAAATGATATTCCGCTACAAAAAACCATTATTTTATGATAGAATACATGAAGAAAATCAAAGAGCGTAAGTACGAAAGTGAGTGCTTGATAAATGAAGACGATTGAGGAATCTAAATCTATTCTTTCGGAAGTCATGTTGCCAAGTCAGGCAAACCCCGCGGGAACGGTTCACGGCGGCGAAATTATGAAATTGATGGATGCTTGTGGGGGCGTTACTGCAACAAGGCATGCCAAAACCAATGTTGTGACGGTGAGAGTTGACGAGCTTGTCTTCTACCATCCGATACTGGTTGGACAATTTGTAACGTGTGAAGGCGAACTTGTCTTTGTCGGCAAAACTTCTATGGAAATTAAGATAACGGTCAAAGTGGAAGATTTGATGAGCGATTTGCCGAGCAAAACGGCACTGACTGCTTATTTCACCTATGTAGCATTGGACGATAACAGAAAACCATGCCAAGTTCCTACACTGGTTTTGCAAACATCCGAACAAAAGAGTGCCTTTGAATACGGCCGCAACAGGTATTTAGAACATAAAAAAGCAACCAATAAAAAAAATAAGTAGAGAAATTAACTCGCATTACAGGAGTTGGCTGTGAAAAGTAAAATACTGACAACGTTTCAAAATAACAAGTTTCACTTTTTGGCTTTTGTTTTCAGCACGTTTGTTATCTTGTTGATTTATATCCTAGCCGGTGTCTGGCCTTTCGGCAACAGGATGATTTTGACAATGGATCTGTGGGGACAGTACTTTCCGATGATAAGCAATCTTTCGTCAGCCACGTGGCGCGAAGGGCTGTTGTGGTCATGGAAAGGCGGTCTTGGTTTTAATCAATTGGCGCAAAGTGCTTATTACACAAACAGTCCTTCTTTTTTAATTTTTGCGCTTATTCCAAAAATCCTCGGTGTTTATTTTATCAATTATTTCGTTCTGGCAAAAATTGGCTTTTCTGCTCTTTCTTTCTCCTATTTATTAAAATACAAGTTTGATAAGAATAATTTATCTACAGCCGTGTTTTCATCTTTATACGCCTTGAGCGCATATTCGATAGCGTTTATTTCACAAACAATGTGGTTTGATGCTGTTATATTATTACCCCTCATCATTGTTGGCTTTGAAAAGATGATGAATAAGGGAAAGCCTTACTTGTATTGTGCAACACTTTTTGTGGCGGTCTTTTCAAATTTTTACATTGCGTATTCGATTTGCATTTTTATGTTTTTATACTTTATATTCTACCAAATATCAAATGCAAGTGAAAAGCAAATCGTCATAAGACAAACTGTTTCGTTTGCTACTTATTCTGTTTTGTCAGCCGGCGCAAGTGCAGCAATAATCTTCCCCACTTTCGCAGCAATCAGCAGAACGCTGGCATCCTCTTTGAAATATGAGGGTAGTTTAAAGTTATATCATTCAGGGTTGGACTATGTCGAGCGACTGTTACCGGGAACAGATGCGTCACTGGCATACGGCGTTCCAAATCTGTATTGTTCGGTCCTTGCCTTGATTTTAGCCCTTGTATTTATATTCAATTCGACCGTCAATATTCGTAAAAGATTAGCATACCTTGGGTTAACGAGTTTTATGCTGTTGTCTTTTAATCTTAATATATTAAACTACATCTGGCACGGTTTTCATTATCCAAATCAATTGCCGGGAAGGCAAAGTTTTATTTTTTGCTTGTTGATTATACTAATGGCTTATGAAGCTTTTATTCATTTGAAAACTGTGCGTAACCTATCAATAACGATGAGCTTCTTGCTTGGTTTGGGTTTAATCGCTACGATTCTTTTCACCACAAATAATATTACATCGGCGAGGGTTGCTATAGCGGCAGTGTTATTACTTGTGTATGCCCTGCTAATATGGTCCTTACGTGTGAAGGATAAGAAGTTTTTGCCGGCAATATTGTGTTTCGCTGTTCTCGCTGAGGTTGCAAGCAGTTGTGTATATATGGCAGTAAATATGCCGCTAACTTCGAACCTTTCAGATTATAATCGGCAACTTAATACCATAACACCCTTTGCGCAAGAATACGATTACCAAAATAATGAGTTTTACAGGATTGAAGCAATGCCCAATTTCACTTTCAACCCCGGTCAATTATGTGATTACAGCGGTATTACACATTACTCGTCTACCATGACCGGCGATGGATATGATTTTTTCAAATCACTCGGATTTTCAGTCTATGCAAAAAACGTTAGTACGATATATAGGCAGAGCCCGGTTACAAATACAATGTTCGGAGTTAAATATATATTTGACCGCTCCGGGAAAAACGATTGCTACGGTCTTGATATGCTATCAGAAAGCAACGGAAAAACAATCTATAAAAATAAATACACGTTGCCGATTGCCTTTATGTGCGATAGTCAAATTTTTGATTTTGACGCAAACCTCTACGAGGAACCCTTGGCAGTACAAAATGATTTGATTCGGTTTGCCGCGGGTTCCACAGACAATGTATTTACTCGATTGGACCAGGTGACTAAAACGCCTGAAAATGCAGTCGTGACACAGCGCGGCGAATTTGAATACAGCTACAAAAAAACGCAGGAAAATGCTCGTGCTGTTTTCCGGTATGACTGTATTTCACCATACGATACAGAAATATTTTTTGAAAGCAAATTTACCGGCGGTGTTGTGGATATTAATATTAATGGCAGTAAAGTTTGGTCAGATGATTTCAGGTTCAGCGATATACGATACATCGGCTGTGTTAAGAAGGACGATGAAATATGCATAACCGTCACAAACGATAAAGCATATGGCGAGTGCGGATTAAGGATGTATTCGTTTGACAAAGATGCATTTCAATCGGCATATAGTAAATTAAATGGAGAAACAATTAAAATTGAACACTTTGGAAACAGAAAGTTTAGTGGTACAATAACCGCAGATAACAGTGGTATCCTGTTAACATCTATACCGAACGACGGTGGTTGGTCGCTTCGGGTCGATGGAGAAAGAGCAGATGTTCATACAGTTGGGGGCTATTTATGTGCTTATAATCTGGGCAAGGGCACTCATGCACTTGAATTCTCATATTTCCCCGAAGGACTGTCGACAGGATTAATTATTTCGATTGCTTCGATTTTTGTTTTAGGCATATTTTTCTATATTGATAAAAAGAGATTGCCTGAATGATAATATAAAATGTTTTTTTTAACTTTATTTTTAAAATATTGCATGTTTATGTTTTAGGAGGTGTGAGCGAATGATGGAAAAAGCAATTGAGGTGCATGGCTTAACAAAATCTTACGCAGACGTGAAAGCGGTAAATAATATCAATTTTTATGTAGAACGCGGGAAGTTTTATGCTTTTTTAGGCCCGAACGGAGCCGGTAAATCGACAACGATTGATATCATTAGCACCGCACTGAAAGCTGATGAAGGCACTGTAATAATAAACGGTTTAACCCTCGGTCAAGAAGACGAAAAAATACGCTCGGCCATCGGCGTTGTTTTTCAAGACAACTTGCTGGACAACCTGCTGAGTGTCAAAGAGAATTTATATACAAGGGGTAGTTTTTATAATCTACGCGGCAATGCGTTGAAAGAAAAAGTGAATACCGCTGCAGAAGAAACCGGTGTGCTGGATTTTATCAACAGGCCATACGGTAAGCTTTCCGGTGGCCAACGCAGACGAGCGGACATCGCGAGGTCATTGATAAACACACCTTCCATACTTTTCTTGGACGAGCCAACAACCGGTCTTGACCCACAAACAAGGCGAAATGTTTGGGACACCATTAAGCAGCTGCAAGCCAAAAGTGGTATGACAGTCTTTTTGACAACCCATTATATGGAAGAAGCGGCCGGAGCAGACTATGTTATTGTGATAGACAACGGAGAAATAGCCGCTCGGGGCACTCCGTCGGAGCTGAAAGAAAAATACACGACCAATCTTTGCCGCTTGGCCACTTCAAATCCGGATGAAATAATCGAAATATTGAACAAATTAAAGCTGCCATTCAAGCAAAATGCAAATATCATCACTATCAATATCGACGCTACCCTTGAAGCGCTTGCGATTATTGAGCAATGCAAAGAGTATATTACCGGGTTCGAAGTTTTAAACGGTACAATCGAGGATGCCTTTATCGCGATAACCGGGAAGGGGATACGCGAATGATGCAGTTGATTAGCAGAAATCTGAAGTTATTCTTTAGGGATAAAAGTGCTGTATTCTTCTCTCTTTTGTCGATTTTTATAATAATCGGTCTGTATGTTTTGTTTTTAGGGGACATGCTTGTGAAGAATATGGCAGATATTCCACAAGCGAGATTTTTGATGGACAGCTGGATTATGGCCGGTGTTCTTGGCATCACTTCAACAACAACAACTTTAGGTGCATTTGGTATCATGGTAGACGACAAATACAAAAATATATCAAAAGATTTTTATACATCACCGATTAAAAAAAGTAGTTTGGCAGCAGGATATATCTTAAGCTCATTCTTGATTGGTGTTATTATGTGCCTGGTTTCGTTGGTTTTGGCGCAACTTTATATCATTTCCGGTGGCGGCAGTTTTCTGCCGATTAAAGCTATGCTCCAAACTTTTGGGTTAATCATCCTATCGGTTATTTCAAGCAGCTCCATGGTTTTCTTTGCCGTATCATTTTTTAAAAGCCAAAATGCTTATACATCAGCAAGCACGGTTATTGGCACACTGATAGGCTTTTTAACAGGCATCTATATTCCTGTTGGCAGTCTACCGTCGGCCGTTCAACTGGCTGTAAAACTATTCCCCGTAGCACATTCTGCGGCATTGTTTCGTCAGGTATTCATGCAATACCCCTTGTCAATATCTTTTGCCGGTGCTTCAGCCGAACAAGTTGCTCTGTTTGAAAATGAGCTTGGTGTCGTCTTTAGTTTTGGGACACACCGAGTAAGTTCTTTAGAAAGCATCGCAGTTTTAATTATGACTGCAGTAGTTTTTTATGCACTAGCCATTGTGAATATTTCACGAAAGAGAAAAGGCTAAGACTTGGTACTAATAATATGAATATAGAGGTACAATCATGAAAAAGGTAGCGATCATTATGGGCAGTGACAGTGATCTTGAGGTGGTCAGTGAGGCAATTAGAACATTGAAAGACTTTGGTATCGAATTTGAAGCGCATGTCTTTTCGGCCCACAGAACGCCGGAAAAAGCTCAGGTATTTTCCTCAAATGCGGCTCAAAACGGTTTTGGCGTTATTATTGCTGCTGCGGGCAAGGCGGCCCATCTTGCAGGTTTTATAGCCGCCAATACAAACTTACCGGTTATCGGCATTCCAATTAAATCATCTACACTTGATGGCCTTGACGCATTGTTGTCTACCGTTCAAATGCCTGCCGGGGTTCCGGTTGCCACAGTGGCCATAGACGGTGCGAAAAACGCAGCGATCCTGGCTGTGCAGATATTGGCTGTAGAAAACAAAGAACTGTCTGCCAAACTTGTGGAGATGAAAAAAAAGATGGATGAAAATGTGTCTCAAAAAGACAGCAATCTGCAAAATCAGCTCCATGATCTTCTTTAGCAAAGAGTACAATTGTTTTAAGACTGAAAGATTCCAAATAAAGCTCCGGAGGTAAAAATGGATAGTTACAGTAACAGTTACAAAGAAGCGGGCGTTGATATTACAGCAGGGTATAAAGCGGTTGACCTGATGAAAAAGCATATTGAACGCACAAAAACAAAAGGTGTTATATCCGGCATAGGTGGTTTCGGAGGGCTTTTTGAGCCGGACATGTCTAACATTAACACCCCCGTTCTTGTTTCGGGTACGGACGGTGTCGGTACAAAGCTTAGGGTCGCCTTTTTAATGAACAAGCACGACACAATCGGTATTGACTGCGTTGCTATGTGCGCCAATGATGTTGCATGTTCCGGTGCGAAACCATTGTTTTTTCTGGACTACTTGGCGGTGGGTAAAAACGAGCCCGAGCGCGTGGCGGAAATTGTTGCGGGCGTCGCCGAAGGGTGTGTTCAGGCAGGATGTGCGCTTATTGGCGGCGAAACGGCCGAGATGCCCGGCTTTTATCCCGTCGACGAATATGACCTTGCGGGCTTCTGTGTTGGGTTGGCAGACAAAGCCAACATCGTTGATTGTTCCGCTGTAAAAGAAGGGGACGCATTAATCGGTGTGGAATCGTCCGGTGTTCACTCAAACGGATTTTCATTGGTGAGAAAAGTATTCAATATATCCGAAAAAAGATTAATGTTTTATCTTGATGAATGCGCTCAGACACTCGGTGAAGAACTGTTAACACCGACAAAAATTTATGTTAAATCTCTTTCGGCATTGATGGCAAAAATTAGGGTTCGCGGGATTTCGCACATAACCGGCGGCGGTTTATATGAAAATATTCCTCGAATGTTGCCGGATGGTTTGTTTGCTCAAGTAGAGAAAAACAAGCTTCCGCAAAAGCCAATTTTCCATTTGATCCAAGACCAAGGAATACCCGAAAGAGAAATGTACAACACCTTTAATATGGGTTTGGGCTTATGTTTGGCCGTTGCTAGCGATAAAGCAGATGATGCTGTCAGGATATTAAAGCAAAGCGGCGAAAATGCTATGGTAGTCGGTGAGGTACGCAAAGGAGAGAAGGGCGTTACAATATGCTAAACGATACCGATATTGTTAAAATCGCTGTTTTGGTTTCGGGCAATGGCAGTAACCTTCAGGCATTGATTGACGCTCAAAGCAGGGGAGAGATAGCCAAAGGAAAAATTGTTATGGTGCTGTCAAGTTGCAAGGATGCTTATGCTTTAGTCAGGGCTCAAAATGCAGCTGTAGACACAGCAGTTGTGGAAAGAAAGAGCTTCACTCAAAGCAGCCAATTTGATGGTGCCATACTCTCGGTTTTACAGCAATGCCAAGCTGAAGTTATTGTTTTGGCAGGTTTTATGTCTATACTGGGGAGTTGTTTGATAAACGAGTATAGAGATCGAATTATTAATATTCATCCTTCCCTTATTCCTTCTTTCTGCGGCAAAGGATGCTATGGCATAAAAGTTCACCGGGATGTTATCAATAGCGGTGTAAAAATTACGGGCGCTACCGTTCATTTTGTCAACGAGATACCGGACGGGGGAAAAATTATACTGCAAAAAGCGGTAGAGGTTGCAGATGATGATACCCCCGAAACACTTCAAAAGAAAGTTATGTCACAAGCAGAGTGGGAGATTTTACCAAAAGCTGTGGCTGAATTGTGCGAGGCAATATATAACGATAAAAGTGAGCGATAAAGAGGAGAATATTTATGCGTAGAAAAGCAATTATTAGCGTATCAGACAAAACGGGTGTTGTGGAGTTTGCACGAAGCCTTACCGGTTTAGGTTTTGAGATTTTATCTACCGGTGGAACGGCAAAGATTTTAGGCGAAGCGGGGATTGACTGTACAAGTGTTTCAGATATAACCGGGTTCCCCGAATGTCTCGATGGTCGAGTAAAGACACTTCACCCGGCTATTCACGGTGGTATCTTGGCTATGAGGGGTAATCCCGAGCATATGAAGCAAATTGAAGATTTGGATATTGAACCGATTGATGTTGTTTGCATCAATCTTTATCCTTTTAAAGAAACAATCCTGAAGGAAAACGTCACACTTGAAACGGCTGTTGAAAACATAGACGTCGGCGGTCCGACGATGCTACGAGCAGCGGCTAAAAACTGGCAAGATGTTGTAGTGGTGGTGGATCCAATGGATTATAATGACGTCATTGACGAACTAAAAGCAAACAATGAAGTGAGCAAGGCGACAAAATTTCGCTTAGCGGGGGTCGTCTTTGAACACACAGCGCAATATGACGCACTCATCAGCTCCTATCTTCGTTCGCAAAGAGGGGGGAGCGTTTTACCGGACAAGCTTACATTGACCTACGAAAAGGTTCAGGCGATGCGATACGGTGAAAACCCACACCAAGAAGCGGCTTTTTATGCAGAGATTGGGGCGCCCGCCAATTCGTTGGCTAAAGCAACGCAGATTCACGGCAAAGAGCTCTCCTACAATAATATCAACGACACAAACGGTGCTCTTGACGTACTGAAAGAATTCGGATGCTCAAAACCCGTTGCTGTGGCAGTAAAGCACGCTAACCCGTGTGGCGTAGGTGTTGGAGAGACGATTCTTGAAGCATATTTGAATGCCTACGAAGCCGACAGTGTTTCAATTTTTGGCGGTATTGTAGCTTTAAATCGTGAAGTGGACAAACAAACCGCACAAGAACTTGCAAAAATATTTCTCGAAATCATTATCGCACCTTCTTTTTCGGCTGAGGCCATCGAGATACTGTCCAAAAAGAAGAATATTCGTTTATTGATTCTTCCCGAACTTGCTCAAGCAAACGACGAAAACAGCATTGATTTAAAAAAGGTGGTCGGGGGTTTGTTGGTGCAAAAATTGGACACCAAGCTATTTGGCGAAGGTGAGATAAAGTGCGTTACAAAACGTAAACCCACAGAATCTGAACTAGAGCAACTTGAATTTGCGTGGCGCATTGTAAAGCATGTAAAATCAAACGGAATATGTCTTGTAAAAGGCAATCGGACGGTCGGCATTGGTCCGGGGCAGACAAGCAGGGTTACGGCGCTGGAACTCGCCATTAATTATGCAGGTGAACACGCAGAAGGTTGCGTAATGGGCAGTGATGCCTTTTTCCCATTTGCAGATTGCATTGAAGTTGCAAAAATTGCGGGCATAACAGCTGTTATACAACCCGGCGGTTCTGTTAGAGATGAAGACAGTATAAAGGCTGCGAACCAAGCGAATATTGCAATGGTCTTTACGGGCATGAGACATTTTAAACATTAACCACAAATTAAAAAAGAGCGGAGGCTGGTTACTTAGTTGTGAAAATATTGATGGTTGGTTCCGGTGGCAGGGAACACGCACTAATAAGAAAACTCAAAGAAAGCAAAAAGGTTGATGAGGTCATTTGCGCCCCGGGGAATGGTGGTATTTCTTTTGATGCCGAATGTTTTCCCGTGGACGCAGGAGATGTTAACGCTATGGTTGCCCTCGCGCGGGAACAATACGTCGATATTGTTTTCGTCGCGCCTGATGATCCATTGGCTTTGGGCATGGTTGACGAAATGGAACACGCCGGAATCAAAACATTTGGACCGAAAAAGAACGCTGCCGAAATTGAAAGCAGCAAAGTGTTTGCAAAAAAACTAATGAAGACATACAACATCCCAACAGCGGATTATGAAATTTTTGATGACGCCGAAATGGCACTTCAATTTATCCACGTACACAACAAATATCCGCATGTTATTAAAGCGGATGGGCTGGCGCTTGGCAAAGGTGTTTTCATTGTTGAAAATTATAGTGACGCCCAAACCGCAGTCAACAGTCTGATGAAAGACAAGATTTTCGGCGACTCAGGTAACAGAATTGTCATTGAAGAATACTTGACGGGCCCTGAAGTTTCTGTTTTGGCGTTTACAGACGGGAAAACTGTCGTGCCGATGGTTTCTTCCATGGACCATAAGCGTGCTTTCGACGGCGATACGGGGCCTAACACCGGAGGTATGGGGGCTATCAGTCCCAATCCATATTATCATAAGGACCTTGCTGACCGATGCATGGAAACCATTTTTATTCCAACCGTTGAAGCCATGAATTGTGAAGGCCGACCGTTTAAAGGGTGCTTATATTTTGGATTAATTCTCACCGCTGAAGGGCCAAAGGTTATTGAATACAACTCAAGATTCGGTGACCCTGAAACGCAAGTGATTATGCCGCGTTTAACAACACCACTTATCGACATCATTGAAGCGGTAATTGAAGAACGACTTGATACAATTGATATTACATGGTGTGATAAAGCTTGTGCATGCGTAGTGATGGCGTCCGGTGGATATCCGGGTGAGTACGAAAAAAATATCCCTATTTATGGCCTGGCAAAAAATGGCCAAGCAGATGATGTTTTTGTATATCATTCCGGTACTAAATCAAGCGAAAATGGGTTTATTACAAACGGTGGGCGAGTGCTTGGCGTAACGGCTTTAGGCGATACGATGGAACAAGCACTTCGGCGGGCATATGATGGGGTATCAAAAATCAGTTTTGACAAAGGTTTTTACAGGAAAGATATCGGCGTGCGGTAATAAGTTGTTCATAATATGTTTACATTATTAAACTTGTCAATCTTT
>CAZMSM010000002.1:0-68587 GCA_964568955.1 uncultured Eubacteriales bacterium
GCCAAGCGCGTAGCGGACTTTCACCGCCAAGTTATCGCTCATGCCGAGCGCACTGCACATAGCCTTTACCGCAAAGCAGTAAAGGCTTCATTTTTTTAGGAGGATTTAATTTGAAAAAGACCGGCTACAATCGTATCATCCCAGTTTTAGCATCCATTGCTGTTCAGCTGTGCCTTGGTGTGGCATACATTTGGAGCGTCTTTCAAACAGGCATCGCAACGAGCATATTCGGTGGAGACAATGCCGCGGCAGGGCTAACCTTTTCCTTTCTTCTGGCAACACTCACCATCGGCAGTGTTATCGGTGGAAAGCTTGCGCCAAAAATGGGCACACAAAAAATCATTGTGCTTGGCGGTTTCATCCTCAGCGCCGGCTTCTTTCTGGCGTCCTTCGTCACTCCGGCGGCACCCCGGCTTTTGTGGTTGACCTACGGTTTTATGGGCGGTGTCGGTATGGGTTTTACCTATTCCACCACTATCGCTGTGGCTCAAAAATGGTTCCCTGAGAAAAGAGGTATGGTCACCGGGTTTATTGTTGCGGCGCTTGGTTTTGGCGGTGTGGTCTTTACGCCCATTGTAACAAGCCTCATTAATGCTTTCGGTGGGCCGGCTGTGGGTGAGTTTAAAACCTTCCGCGTCCTCAGCTTGATCTTTTTGGTCGTTTGCTCGGTTTGCGCGATATTTATAAAAAATCCGCCCGCCGATTTTGCGCCCGTGAATGTGGCAGTCAACGGTAACACAAAAACACCCGTCGTGCATGAGTATTCGCCGATGGAAGTGCTCAAAAAACCCCAGTTTTACATCATTACGCTTACATTCATGTTTGCATGTATGGGTGGCTTGATGATGATAGGGTTTGCAAAACCGATAGCCGTGGCAAAAGGTCTTGCGCAAACAGCTACTATCGGTGTTCTGGCGGTTAGCATGTTCAACTCCTTAGGCAGGCTTTTTTGGGGCTTTGTTTCGGACAAAATCGGTAGGAAATATACGGTTATCATTATGTTAGCCGGCTCCGCCATTATGTCGCTCTTGGTTAACTTGGCAAACGGCAATCTTATTTTTGTACTCATCGGCATGATTGGATTTTTCTACGGTGGCTTCCTCAGCGTTTTCCCCGCCCTGACTGCCGACTTATTCGGACCCAAGAATATGGCAACTAATTATGGCATGGTACTGTTTGGCTTTGGTATGGGTGCCATTGCAGCGTCGTACATTGCGGGCTACTACAAAAATATAGCCGCCACAAACATTGATCTGATGTTCCCCGCCTTTATCATAGCGGCATGCTGCGCAGGTGTCGGCATTCTTCTGATGCTGTTCCTAAAGGAAAAACCAAAGGTACAATAGACCGCACTTTAATATTTTTTTAAACGGCAATCTATACAGACACTAACTTGTAACAAGCAAAAGCAAGAGGCAGTTCTCATGTGTTATCAACACGTAAGAACTGCCTCTTTTTTTGTTTTTTATTCTCCGCCTTCACCGGTTGCAAGCAGATTCTCTGCTTGCTCCTCCGCCTCAGCTCTTTTCTTGAGCTCCTCAATAATAAACTTGTGCTTTTCCGTCGAGAGGTCATAGAAAAAATACGGAATAATGCTCAGCACGCCGGATATGCCGTTGAGAACCACAGCGATCAATATTACCTTGTTGCGCATGATGGGATCGAACAGAATGTCCCAGTCGGAGGTGAAACCGATAGCTGCGAAGATAGCCGGCACAATCATGCCCGTGAGCATCGTGAGCGGTGTTGTAAAAAGCCCAAATATGCCCGCAAAGCCGTCTAGGCGCTCACCGTATTTGTATTGCTGGTAATCCCACTGGTCTGCGCCCATCGCCTGTGAGGCAACCGAAGCCGGCGTGGTGAGCAAGATAGAAATGAATGTAATCCCCGTGAACAAAACAATGCTGTTGACACGCAGGGCATAGTATTGCCCCAAAAGGCTTATCAGCCCCACACCGCTTGCAATAATTTTTAAGTTGCGCTTGTCAAAACGTCTGATCAGCGACGGCGCTAAAATAAAACCGGGGTTATACGCAAGCCCTATTATGGTCATGTAAACACCCAGCAACCATTCTTTGCGCAGTGCATAGACAAACATGAAGGTGACAAACGACACACTGCCGGCATTAACGCTGCCAAGTAGCCCCGATATGGTGTTAATCCAGTGGTACTTGTTGCTCAGCACGGATTTTGCGCCTTGTTTAAAACTGATTTTTGGTTTATGGCTTTTTGGTATCACAACCTTATCTTCCACCTTGAATGCAAGAAGATAGACCATTGGGATAAACACAAGTAGCAAGGCCGGCATAACAGTCCGATATGTGCGCAGGTTTTCATAACCGCCGGTCATGGTGGCAAGCACAGGCAGTACCACGTTGAAGATGGATGGAATGATAGAACTGATAATGGTGCCAAAGGACATCAACCGCGTGCGCTCCTCCGTATTGGGGGATATTACATTAATCAAGTTCAGCGATTGGCCGGCAAAACTGCTAAAATTGCCGTATATGGAAAACAAGAGATGTAAAATCCAAAACCGGCTAAAATAGGTCATAGCGCCAAAAGGCAGGTAGGCGAGCAGGACAATTATAATGAAGGACGGCACCCCGCCGGCGATGATCCATGGCCTATATTTGCCGTATTTGGGTGACAGTTTCTTATAAACAAATACTTTGTAGTAAAACCCGGCGCTTGTTGTGCAAAGCATCGTAGCCATGGTTTGTGGCAACGCTGGCAATATTTTTTCAAACGGCTGTTGGGGAACAAAATACAAGAACAAACCGATGATGAACATAGGGATAAGCAACATATTCATTTTTCTCATTGTCTTTTGTTCAAGCACGCCAAGGTTGTCGGTGAGCATCATCCCGATGGGTGCCATGAGAAGCCCAAGCGGTGTACCGATAAGCCCCAGCACATAAATATCACGAAAACTGATACCATAGATGGCACCCACCAAAAGACAGCTCGCCGAAAAGCTGAAATAGGTCATTATGGTGCCTGCACACATACCGCCGGAATGGCCCAAGCAATAACTGCCATACTCTTTATAAGAGACATAATCCCCTTCCCGCGGGGTGTGCCAGTACTTTTTAATATCCATACCAAAGTTTTTGGCTTTATCAAACAGCTTGCTCATTGTTGTACCCCCCATTCAACCGGGATATCGGAGTTAAACTTTGCATCTTTTTTATATTTCCAATCTTTACCGAACGTTATATTGTCCCCGTTTAAAGCCCCCATTTTAATAGCGGAAACTTTAGTTGCGTCAAAAAAAGCATAATTCCCTATTGATGTAACCGAGGACGCAACATAGACATCCGTCATCGCATGGCAAAACGAAAATGCATCATTGCCGATTGTCGTCAAGCCACCGGGCAGGTTAACCGCTGTAAGTGCCTTACACTTTAAAAAGGCCCTGTCGCCAATTGTTTTTAAACCGGAAGGGAATTGAACTGTTATTAAGTTGCCGCATTTGTAAAAGGCGTTCGCAGCAATTTGTTCGACGCCGGCAGGTATCGTCAAAGCCGTTGTATTCATATTGGGGAAGGTAACCAAGGTATCACCGTTTTTCGTGTATAAAACGCCGTCAACATCTTTAAACCATTGGTTATCTTTGCTAACTGTGATACTTTTGAGCTTGGAGCAATTGGTTAACGCCCAAACATCAATGCTGTTAATGTTCGGGCCCAGGGTGAGTTCTTGAAGGTATTCCGAATTTGCGAAAGAAAACTCCATAAGAGCGGTAACGGGGCTGCCCTCATATTCATCCGGCACGGTAAAAGCCAGTATATCAGATGTCCCCTTATAACGATAAAGGCTGTTACCGGTGTCGTTTGGCCTATATTTCACGGTTGCTTGCCCGCCTTCGCCTTTTAGTACATTATTTTTCATATCGCATGCAGCAAAGCTTAGCAAGAAAAACAAGGCACCGGCTATCGCGAAGATACGAAGAAGATTTTTTTTCAACTTATTTCTCCCAAATTTTATTCGCTTGTAATTTTATCCGGTTCCCCTCTGGTGATAAACCGTACCGATACCTCGGGCGTTTCGTACTTATCATGCTCGCAGGAAAAAGCCACGGCCGAGGTGCCTTTGGCTAGTGCGGCCTTCCCCATAGCCTCAACATTTTCAATTGTTGCAAAGTTTTTGTTGGTCAGTTCGGCTTTGCCATCAAAAGAATACAACAAATACTGGTTTTCGGCAATCGTACAGTTAAATTTAATCGCGCCGCCCGCCGTTTTAAACGCAGGGTTTGCAATACTGCCATCACCCTCGTTTTTCAAACGGATAGAGAAGCCTTCTTCCATGCTGTTTGTAACGGACCAATCCGAACCACCCGGCTGCCCGGGCTGCATTTCCGACAGGTTACAGATGTAGGGTTTTGATATTTCAATCGGGTAAAGCAGATAGGTGTTATCCCCCTCTTTTTCCAAATGCCACTCGCTTGCAGGGTCTTTCAACTTTTCCTTTTGCTCCGCCGTAAAAGCATCCGCATGGCGCAGGGCATCCCAATATTTAATTGCGCTCAAAAGTTTGTCAATTTGCCCATGCATATGTAGGGTTGGCACGCTGATAGTCATCCCGTAACCCGCATCAAAACCGGCGGACTCCGACAGGGCCCATTCAAGGTCTTCCAAAGTCGAGCATTCAAACTTTTTGTCGGCAAGCCTTATCAAGAACCAGCCAAGCATCCGCGGAAACAGGTTGCGGTTAAAAAAGTGCTGGTTTTTAATGCGGTATTCCACTTGACCTGTCCGCATCGCCTCACCCCAAGGCTCGCCCCAGTTCATGCGGGTGTTCATGTGCCAAGTGAAGTGATGCAGGCCGCTGGCATCGTTGATAACCGGATGCGCCCAGCCGTCAAAGCAACGCATGGAAAACCTTGTATGCGCATATTCATCATGCCCGGTGTAGTCGCAGCCTTCCAGCCCATCAAAAGATATTTGACCCAGGCCTGTTTTGTTAAAAATTTCAACGAGCCTGTCGCTGAATTTGTCCTGAAGCTCCAAATCCGGGAACAAGGTGTTGTAGGGGTAATCCCAAAGTTTATAGAGCGGTGCTTGCTTTTTATGGGCGCTCGCACTTGTTTCAAATTCGCCTCTCCGGCAGTTTTTAAGCAAATAAGAGCCGTCCTTTTCTTCAAAGGAACCGAAAGAAATCAGCTCATTTTCGCACTGCATCGCGTTGAGGGTGAGCGGTGTGTCAAAATAATGTGATTTTTTTATGAGAATATCGGTTTGTGTTTGGTCTATGTCTTCCACCAAATACAGCTGCCCTTGTTTGAGCAGGTGTTGGCTCGGCACCGGTGTGACATAAGCATCGTTTGTATTCAAAAAGTTCGTGAGGGTGTGGACGCCCACCGTAATGCCGCTTCGCCTGCATTTTTCGACAATTTCTTTTACCTGCTCGTCCCCGCGGGGGAAGCCGTCCTCGTTCCAGGTAAAGTGCCCCCAACTTTGGAAGGGACCATCGTGGTAGATATATTTGAAGCCTGCGATTTTTGCCTTTTCAATGATGAAATCAATATCATCCTCGTAAAAGCCGGAGATGAGGTAGGACCGCATAGCCCCACGCGATACCTTGCCCCATTCGCCCTCAATCATCGGGTGCGGCAGCCCTTGTTCCACCTCAATTTCGCCTATCCTTGCCAATGCGTCACATCGTCTGCAGGCAAAAAGCGCTATCTTCGCACCTTTGATAACAGCGTCCTCCCCTTTAACAGGCAGCACCAGGCAATCTTTCACGCCATTAACTTCCCTGTATTCCACCCGGTCACGCCGACGGCAGGAAAAATGCAAAACCGCGCCGCTCTCGACTCTGCTTGCTGCGCGCTGTGTTTCGGCAAAGCCGCCAACGGATATTTCTGTATTTTCCTGCTTGTATTTCACTTTTTCCGTTAAAACACTGGCATATTCCTGCGGAACACCCTGCACGGTTTTGATGTTAAGCGTCTGCATACCCAAAGCAACATCTTCCCCTTGGCAGACACCGATAACATCGCCAACTACATCATCAAGGGTGACATACACAGGGCCGAACATCAGGGCATCCGCGTCCTCCGGCACGTCGACAGCTTCAAAGGTAACGCACACATCACTTTCGGCAAATCGCAAACTGACTTGACGTGCGTTTTCAAAGCCAAATATTATGGTGTCATCTTTCAACAGGGCATTTTGCGGGGCATAAACCTTGCCGTGTGCTAAAAGCGAAACAAGCACGCTTTTTTCGCTAGCAAGCAAAATTTCTTTCCCATCCGCTTTGATGGATGTTAACAATCCGGTTTCGTCAAGAGTGATTTCGGTAGAGTTTGTTTTAAAAGGTCGCATTTTTTACCCCTTTAGCAATTGTATTATGCAGAACTTCCGGTCAACATTTCTGCCTTGCTAACCCAAATAGCGCCGAAGATTAAATCATTAAAAGAAAACGTTTCTTATAGGCTTTAAAGTGTATTATACAGTAAAATATCGAAAGAGCAAACTCTTTTATACGGTGATTTTAATATTGCAAAATTTAACTATCCGTTACAAGCCAAAGCACCCCAAAGGAGAAGACTCTCTTCCCTTTGGGGTGCTGATATGTTATGTTTTGTTACTTCTTTTTCTTGCCGAAAATGCCGCCTTTTTTATCATCATCACTATCGCCGTTGTCATCGGCGGAAACATTCTTACTGCCAAGCGAAGCTTGGAATTGCTTGAGTAAATCCTTTTGATTCTGATTCAAGTTCTTTGGGACATCTACAACAATCCGAACAAGCTGGTCGCCTCTGCCCTTGCCGTTGAGTACCTGAATGCCTCTGTTTTTGAGACTGAATATTTCGCCGGGCTTTGTGCCGGCGGGCAACTCAAACTTTACTTTACCGTCAAGGGTCGGCACCATCAGGCTGGCACCCAAAACAACTTGGGTGAAAGAAACAGTAAAGTCGCACCATACGTTGTAGCCGTCGCGCTCAAAGAAGGGATGCGGACGAACAAACACGCCCACGTGCAAATCGCCCGGAGGTCCCCCGTTGATACCGAAGTTACCTTCACCGCGAACATTGAGCACCTGCCTGTCATCAATACCTGCCGGGATGTTCACATCTATCTTACTGCGCTTTGATACTCGCCCGCCACCGCGGCATTTGGCACATGGTTTTTCAACAACTTTGCCTCTACCGCCGCATTTTGGGCAGGCCTTGGATGTTGAAATTACACCGAAGGGTGTGCGCTGTTGGGCATTCACCTGCCCTTTACCGTTACATTCCGGGCAAGTCTTTGGCGTGGTGCCTTTTTCAGCTCCGCTGCCTTGACATTCCGGGCAAACTTCTATCTTTGTTACGTCAATCGTTCGTTTGCAGCCCTTTGCCGCTTCTTCAAAAGATACGGTAACCCTGGCCTGAACATCCTCGCCTTTGCGCGGGGCATTCGGGTTGGCTTGTCTGCCGCCGCCAAAGCCGTTGAAGCCTCCGCCACCGCCGCCGCCACCAAAAATGCTGCCGAATATATCGCCCAAATCGAAGTCCATACCACCGTCAAAACCGCCACCGGGGCCGCCCGCACCAAAGTTGGGGTCTACGCCCCTATGCCCGAACTGGTCATATCTGGACTTTTTTTCGGCATCAGAGAGCACTTCATAAGCCTCATTGGCTTGCTTGAACTTATCTTCGGCACCCTTGTCATCCGGGTGTAAATCGGGATGATACTCTTTGGCCTTTTTGCGGTATGCTTTTTTAATTTCGTCCTCGGTCGCAGTCTTGCTTACACCGAGTATGTCGTAATAGTCGCGTTTTTCGGCCAATAGAATCGGCTCCTTACCTTTTTAGTTTTGCGGGTCTTTTCAAAACACAAACGAGCAAAACTCGCTTTGCTTGTCATATTATAGCTTTTCCTGTTTTCATATACAAGGGCGGAAATCAATTCCGCCCTTGTATTTATCATTATTGTTCGGTTTATTCTTCCGGTACATCGGTAAAGTCCGCTGCTGTATAGCCGTCGGCTTCGCCCGAAGGCTCTGAAGGATCCTCATCGGCACCGGGTGCCTGCTCCCCTGCTGCCGCTGCCGCTTCTTCCGCTGCTTGCTTATAAATCTTTTCCGAGACTTCATAGAACTTCGCCTGAAGCTCTTCCTGCCTGGATTTTATCAAATTGACATCTTCACCTTTTAAGGCTTCTTTCAGAGAATCGATTTGTTCGTTGAGGGTCGTTTTCTCCTCATCGGAGAATTTGTCGCCTTCTTCGTTGATTAACTTCTCACTCTGGTAAACCATTTGGTCTGCCGCATTGCGGGTGTCGATATCCTCACGGTGTTGCTTGTCTTCTTCCGCGAACTGCTCCGCTTCGAGTACCGCTTTTTCAACCTCTTCTTTAGACATATTTGTGGACGACGTAATGGAAATGGACTGTTCTTTGTTTGTCCCTAAATCCTTCGCATACACATGAACAATGCCGTTGGCATCAATATCAAAGGTAACCTCTATTTGAGGGGTACCCCTTCTTGCCGGCAGAATGCCCTCCAAATGGAATACGCCAATGCTCTTGTTATCTTTGGCAAACTCGCGCTCACCTTGAAGCACATTGACTTCAACAGATGGCTGGTTGTCCGCAGCGGTGGAGAAAGTTTGGCTCTTTTTAACCGGAATGGTGGTGTTGCGCTCAATGATTCTGGTGCTGACACCGCCGAGGGTTTCAATACCCAGTGAAAGCGGAGTAACATCCAACAACAGGAGGCCTTTGACATCGCCGCTCAACACGCCGGCTTGAAGCGCTGCGCCAATAGCGACACTCTCGTCGGGGTTGATGCCTTGGAAAGGCTCCATACCCATATATTTTTTGACTGCTTCTATAACCGCCGGTGTGCGGGAAGATCCGCCAACCATTAGTACTTTGTTGATATCGGACTTTTTAAGGCCCGAATCAGACATTGCCTGACGAACGGGTACCATTGTCTTTTCCACAAGTTCCGCTGTCATCTCGTTGAACTTTGCCCTGGTCAAGGTTGTTTCCAAATGCCTTGGGCCGGAAGCGTCCGCTGTGATAAAGGGCAGATTGATGGAGGAAGTGGTTACGCCGGACAGTTCAATCTTCGCTTTTTCCGCCGCTTCTTTTAGGCGCTGCATAGCCATTTTGTCGCCTCTTAAGTCGATACCCTGATCCTTTTTAAACTCGTCAGCGAGCCAATTCATAATTTTTGCGTCAAAATCGTCGCCGCCGAGCTTGTTGTTGCCCATAGTCGCAAGCACTTCTTGCACGCCGTCACCCATCTCAATGATGGAAACGTCGAAGGTGCCGCCGCCAAGGTCATATACCATAACCTTTTGATCGTGTTCTTTGTCAATACCATAGGACAGTGCTGCTGCCGTTGGCTCGTTGATAATTCTCTTGACTTCAAAACCGGCGATTCTGCCGGCATCTTTGGTTGCCTGGCGTTGCGCGTCGGTGAAATACGCCGGAACGGTGATAACGGCTTCGGTCACTTTTTCCCCGAGATATGCTTCTGCATCCGTTTTAAGCTTGGTTAAGATCATTGCCGAAATCTCTTGCGGGGTATACTTTTTACCGTCTATGTTTACCTTGAATTCGCTGCCCATTTGCCTTTTGATGGACGAAATAGTTCTGTCCGGGTTGGTGATGGCCTGGCGCTTTGCTACCTGACCAACCATGCGCTCACCTGTCTTGCCGAACGCGACAACCGATGGTGTTGTTCTGCCACCTTCTGCATTTGGAATAACAACCGGCTCGCCGCCTTCAATAACCGCTACACAGGAGTTTGTTGTTCCTAAATCAATTCCAATTACTTTTGACATAATAATGTCCTCCTTAAAATTTTATAAAATAAGTTTTACTGTGTGTTAATTTACTAGTTTGCTAATTTGCTACCGTCACGGTAGCCAAGCGAATCACCTTTTCACCGATTTTATACCCTTTGCTAAGCACTTCTACAATAACGTTGTCGCCGAGTTTTTCATCCTCAATATGCATCACCGCATTGTGTATGTTGGGGTCAAATGAATCGCCCCTTTCGCCATAGGCTTCGATGGAAAGTTTTTCGATGATGTCTATAAACTGGGTATAGATCATATCAATGCCCTTTTTATAGTCCGGTAAGCATTCTGTTTTATCCTGAGCCGCTCTTTCAAAGTTGTCGATTACCGGCAAAAGCTTCCCTACCACATCGCACTTGGTGGATTCAAAAATCTTTTCTTTTTCACCTTGAGAGCGTTTGCGGAAATTATCATACTCCGCTGCCAAGCGCAAAAACTGTTCGCATTTTTCCGCAAGCTGTATTTCCAGTTCCTGCTCACGGCTGACTTTTTCCTTCTTTTCTTTCTTTTCTTTTTTTTCGTTTTTTGGATTCTCCTGCTTGGGAATGTCCTGCATGTCTAATTCATCTTCTTTTTTATTCTTAGGCATTCAGCTGAACCTCCTTTTTTTTGTTCGGTTGAAAAACCGGTCATGGTTACTTATTCTCAGTCTTCAAGCGCTTGTGTAAGCAACCTTCCAACCAGATTCGTTAAATACTTAACGCTTGGGATAAGACGGGAATAGTCGATTCTTGTGGGCCCGATAAGCCCGATAATGCCGCCCTCTTTTTCCCCAACGCTGTAGCGTGCGAGGATGATGCTGGATTTTTCAAGTTGGCGGTAGAGGTTTTCTTTACCGATCAGCACATCAATCTCATTCTTGCTCGCTGCAATCAACCGGCTAAGCGGTTGGGCTTTGCGTAAAAACTCCATGAGCTCTTGTGCGCTGCCATGAAACTCACGGTGATTGAGTAGGTTGGACTGCCCTTCAAGCATGATGTCGGTGTCCTCCGCATCCCTTGCAAGGTCCGCCACAGTAGCCAGTAGGGGCAACATCGCCAGTGCCTCAATCCCCAGTGAAGCGGCCAATGTCTGCAACATCACAACGCTTACCTCGCAAACCGGACAGCCGACTAATGATGCAGCGGTAATATTGTAGAAAATCTCCATCATAGAGTTGTTGAGCTCATAATCCAACCGACAAACGCGGCTCCTGATAATACCACCGGAGGTCAACAGCACAATCATCACCGTACGAGCCCCAATGGGAACAATCTCAATACGCTTGATCAAGACACTATCGCCCTGCGGTAAAGTGGAAACGGCTGCACAGTTTGTTATATCCGCCAGCACTTCGCCTGCTTTTTCAAGGAGCTTTTCGGGGTCACCTTCATTAAAAGATATGTCGGTGTCAATTCGTTTGCGCTGGGAGTCGTTGAGTTCGTAGTTGTTCATCAGGTTATCTACATAATACCTGTAACCGGTGTGCGACGGAATTCTGCCGGAGGACGTGTGTGGCTGTTCAAGCAAGCCCAAGGACGAAAGTTCCGACATTTCGTTACGGATGGTTGCAGAGGATATAGACATGTCGAGTTTTTCAACAAGGACCTTTGAACCTACAGGCTCGCCGCTTTCAATATGTAGCTCCACAATAGCGGCAAGAATCTTTTGTTTTCTTTCACTTAAATCCACCGAATTCACCTCGCTTCCAGTTAGACTGCTAAAGATTGGCACTCATACCGTTCGAGTGCTAACTCCTGTTCTTACTATACCGCGCCAATTCGTTTTTGTCAATATTTCAATTGTAAACTCTTTGTTAATGAATTAGAGATAATCTGTGGTGAAAAGCCTGTCCCTGACTATATCCCCAACAGGTCACCGATGATTTTATTGGATAGCAAGAAGCCTTTTGGCGTAAAGCGAATACCCTTTACATCCACTGCCAGCAGGTGTTTTTCGGCGAAAGGCTTTGCCTGCTCCCGCATCGCTTTCGGAATACCAAAGCCATAGCGGTCAAGGGTTCCTTGTTCGGTTAAGCCTTCATTCAGGCGCAGTCGAAGCATGGCGTACTCTTCAAAATCCCCACCCTCACCATCCTGCAAGGGGTCGGATGAGTCAAAAAAACCCTGTAAATCCCGCTCATAATAAAAGCGTTTACCCGTTATGAACGAATGGGCGGAAGTACCGATACCAAGGTATTCTTCACAGTTCCAGTATTTCAAATTATGACGGCTTTCAAAACCCTTTTGAGCAAAATTTGATATTTCGTATTGCTCAAACCCTGCCTTTTTAAGTTCCTTGCAAGCTTTTAAATAGAATACACAATATTCATCTTCCGTTGGCAAGATGAGTTTTTCTTTTTGTGAGGCGAACGGTGTGCCGTCCTCCACTTTGAGCATATAAGCGCTGACATGCGTAATCCCCGCCTTTGCGCAAAAATCGATGGAGTGCCCAAGACTTTGCATCGTTTGCCCCGGTATGCCAAGCATCAAGTCCAGCGAAATGTTCGTAATGCCGGCCGCCTTTGCCCTTTGGATAGCCCTTGTCACGTCGGCCGCAGGGCCCTTTCGCCCCAATGCCTTGCGTTCGCCATCAATGGCAGACTGCAGTCCCAAGGATAGGCGGTTGACGCCCGACCGGGCAAGTTTTTCAAAATCAAAGCAAGCATCCACTGCGCCGACGTTCGATGGGTTGCACTCCACGGTTATTTCAGGTGAACCGGTTAAGTTCCGGTATGTCGGGTTTTCGCTCCGGTCTTTTCCCGGGATTTCAAATGCCGAAAGGGAGGCCTCCACAAGAGCGCAAAGCCTTTGGACACCGATGAGTGACGGCGTCCCTCCGCCGAAATACAAGGTATCAAAGGAGCGACGAAGCTTTGCTGCCCATGAATGTATCGATTCGATTACACCACGGCAGTATTGGTCCATCGTCTGCTCATCCGCCGCAAAAGAGTAAAAATCGCAGTAAGGACATTTTCCCGCGCAGAAAGGGATATGAATGTATAGCCCCAAGGGCTTGCTGCTGCCGTTCATACCAAACACACCTTTCTTGCCCTGCAATGGGCTAACAGTCGGTAAATGATGAAAAAACGGGGCAGACTTACGCCCGCCCCGGAATACTCGGTAGTTTACCAAGCGTTATAATTGCTCGGAAGGCAAATCTTGTTCTTCCTCAGTTTTGCCTTTGGAGAGTATTTTTTGCGCTGCAGCTCTGCGTACAAGAAGCTCTTCATACATTTTTTCACGCTTTTCGCCACCTAAATCATAGAAGAACTTTGGCACGATACCCATTAGACCCGTAACAATCGGAATAATCGTGGTCATAGCGAAGAGGTAATACTTTGTTTTGTCCGTTTGTGTACCGATTAATTGACCCTGCTCATACCCTATTTTCTTCATTATAATCGGCTTGATGGTGCCGCTGACGGTGCCGACCAGTTTCGTTGCAAGATTCTTTGCCGTGGTGGTCATTCCCTCTGTTCTAAAGCCGTTCTTCCACTCACAGTAATCCATCGCCTCATTGTACATTTCCGAAGGAATTACCTTGCGAATACCGTATACGGCCATGGCTAACGTCTCATGCCCCATCAAAATCGGAATCATATACTTCGGTTTGTTATACCAGCCTTTTTTGCCGATTCCGCCGATAGAGCCAAGTAAGAAAACCCCAACCATCAAGAAGTCACTAAAGTTGCCACCGGCAATCCATAGCGTCTTCGTAGAAAACTTTTTCCTCATCCAGGGAACATAGGCGTAACTGGCGTTTGACACAAAGCCACCGGGGATCCCCACGACGTTTTTGATGGAAGCCGAACCCAGAACATCAATTAGATAGTTATTCATGCCGGCATTGATGGAAAACGCGCCGAGGAAATCAGACAGCGTGATGAGCAAAATCGGTTTGTTGGTAAGAATGGATCGAAAGCCTTCCATAACACTTGGACGTTCGACGGATTGCAAAACCCGTTCCCTTGTAACGAAGAAAAAGTAAAATGCCATTATGCCGCCAACAATCGTTGTAACCAAGCCCATGGAAATGTAAGCAGTGGCCAATTTCATTTTAATCACGTTGTGGTTAATGAGATCAATCAATAAACCCATGGCAATTTCCGGAAGTTTTTCAACAAACCCCGAAAAAAAGTTAGCCTTTGTAATCAAGCGTGTTCTGTCAACCGGGTGCGGGGTAATGGTGGCGAGCATGCCACTCGTAGCTACACCCCTGAATGTTTCCACCCCTTCACGAACAAGGGCAAGCCCAAGCCACACAGCGAACTTGGTGACATCCATACCACCGGTGTTTGGGAAAAACAAGGGCATCATCCAATAAAAGCACGCACCAAGAGTACCGGGAATTGCAAGCCCTAACAAGTAAGGTTTAAATTTACCCCAGCGGGTTCTGGTTTTGTCAACAATAATGCCGGTGAACGTGTCATTAACAACGTCCCAAATGGTGTTGATAAAGTTAACAATCGCTAGATAATAAAAATCAATATTAAGTACGTCAAAGATAAAGCGTTCCGCGTACAGATTGATGTTAAAACTTTTTGACACATCAAATAAGACATAGGCAACGGTTTCTTTCGAGCCGACATACCGGCGGTTTTGATGAACAATGCTCGTCTGCGTCGGTTGCGTAGGTTCAGCCATTTTTCACTCTCCTGTAATTGTTATTTAGTCATCGTCAAGCTTAAGGACTGCCATGAATGCTTCTTGAGGAACTTCTACCGAGCCGAACTGGCGCATCCTCTTTTTACCCTCTTTCTGTTTTTCCAACAGCTTTTTCTTACGGGTAATATCGCCGCCGTAGCATTTTGCCAGCACATCCTTACGCATGGCCCTCACCGTTTCCCTGGCTATCACTTTGCCGCCGATAGCCACTTGGATGGGGATTTCGAACATCTGGCGCGGGATGTTATCTTTGAGTTTTTCGGCTATCTTCCTCGCGCGGGGATAGGCTTTGTCGGCATGAATAATAAATGACAAAGCATCAATTATATCGTTGTTCATAAGGACATCGAGTTTGACGAGGTTCGCTTTGCGGTAATCTATTAATTCGTTATCAAAAGAAGCATAACCCTTCGTGCGGGATTTGAGCGAGTCAAAGAAGTCGTAAATGATCTCATTGAGCGGCAACTCGTAATGAATATCTACCCTATTGGCTGCAACATAAGTCATATCTTTAAACACGCCGCGGCGGTCCTGGCACAACTCCATAATCGTACCGACATATTCCGCAGGTGCATAAATATGGGAAGATGTAAACGGCTCCTCACAAAACGCAATTTGACCCGGGTCGGGGTAGTGCGTCGGGTTATCAATTTCAACCACCGTTTCATTAGAAAGATGGATTTTGTACACAACGCTCGGGATGGTGGTGATTAAGTCAAGGTCATATTCCCGCTCTAAACGCTCCTGAACAATTTCCAAATGCAGCAATCCTAAAAATCCGCAACGGAAGCCGAACCCAAGAACGCCCGACGTTTCCGGCTCATAGGAAAGAGAAGCGTCGTTAAGCTGTAATTTTTCAAGCGCCTCGCGCAGATTGCCGTAATCTGCACCGTCCGCGGGGTAAACACCGCAGAAAACCATGGGTTTTACCTTGCGATAGCCGGGCAGTGCTTCTTTTGCAGGGGCATTGACAAGGGTGACGGTATCACCCACGCGCGCTTCGTTAACGGTTTTGATGGCGGCGGATATATAGCCAACTTCCCCGGAGGAAAGTTCCGCGGCGGATTCCATATGCGTTGCGCGCATGTACCCGACGTCCACCACCGTAAACTGAGCGCCGGTTGCCATCATGCTCATGACATCCCCGGCTTTAATCATGCCGTCTACCACTCGGACATAGACGATAACACCTTTGTAACTGTCATAAACGGAATCAAAAACCAACGCCCGCAGCGGTGCAGAGCTGTCACCCTTGGGGGCAGGGACATTGTTCACTATCCGAGCAAGCACTTGTTCCACATTTTGGCCTGTTTTTGCAGAAATACGTGGTGCGTCCGAACAATCAAGCCCGATAAGGTCTTCCACCTCCGCGGCAACCCGGTCGGGTTCGGCGGCAGGAAGGTCGGTTTTGTTAATAACCGGTATAATCTCCAAATCGTGTTCAAGGGCCAAGTAGGTGTTGGCAAGGGTTTGTGCCTCAACCCCTTGGGAAGCGTCAATAATAAGCACAGCGCCCTCGCACGCGGCAAGGGCACGCGACACTTCATAGGTGAAGTCCACATGACCGGGCGTATCTATGAGATTAAGTGTATATTCCTGCCCATCCTCGGCCGTGTAGTTGAGTTTTACCGCATGTGATTTGATGGTAATACCGCGCTCGCGCTCAAGGTCCATACTGTCCAACAACTGTGCAGTCATGTTGCGGTGGGCTACAGACGCCGTCAGCTCCAAGAGCCTGTCCGCAAGAGTGGACTTGCCATGGTCAATATGGGCGATGATGCAAAAATTTCTGATGTTTTCCTTTGATACCGACAAATATATTCTCCTCTGTTTCATTGGTTCGTGAAAATTCGGTTGAAAAGCGTGACGTTGTCACGAGAAGCGTTGAAAAGTGCGCCCCCGGCGCAGGAAGATGTCAGGGTTGTAACGGCTCCGAATACCGGCTATCCCACTACTTTGCTTTCCAATTCTTTCTCCAATGCTTCCCTACTGGTCCGCCACCGCTTTGCCACGTTTTCTCTGCCATTATTAATACCGTTGTATTATAGGTTATATTTATATATGAGTCAAGAAAAACAAAAATCATTGCTTGCATAACAACGCAAAGAGCACTATAATTTGCTTGCATGGGTTGAACTTGGAGTCGCTGGCGTTTATAAGAATGTTTTTGAAAGGTAGTTTATTACCGATTCAGTTTTGTTGCAAAAATAAGTCTTGCGTTTTCGTTACCAATACTATATACTTTTGGTAACGAGTCAAGGAGGCTTTATCATGCAAAGACCCTACTATTTAGCCGAAATCAAAAATAGAATTATATCCGGCACAAAAGGCGCTATCTATGTGCCCGCTGATTTTATCGACATCGCACAACGCACTGCCGTCAAAATGTCCTTGTCCCGATTGGAAGAAGAAAAACTGATTCGCCGAATCATGCGCGGGGTTTATGAATATCCGGAATACAGCAGTTTTTTGCAAGAGTTTGTGGCCCCGGACACCAACAAAGTTGCACAAGCACTGGCACGAAACTTTGGCTGGACGATTGCCCCCTGCGGCAATACAGCACTCAATTTGTTAGGCCTGTCCCTGCAAGTTCCCGCCGTTTGGTCATACGTCAGCGACGGGCCCTATAGGACTTATCAATTTGACACAGTAACGCTCCGGTTTAAGCACTCCGCCAACAAAGACTCCACAGGAATCAGCCCTAAAAGTGCCCTTGTTATTCAGGCGCTCAAAACACTTGGCAACAAAAGGGTTGATGAAGCGATTCAATCGCTGAGGATTACCCTTACACCCGAAGAGAAGAAAAAGATGCTATTTGAAACACAATATACGACCTCATGGATCTATGAGGCAATTAAGAAAATTTGTAAGCCGGGGGACAAAAATGCACAAGATGGCACAAGCGAGTGAGGATGAGCGCCGCACGTTGTTCCATAATACAGCCGTAAAGCGGAAATGGCTTTTGCAGATTTAGATTTACTCAAATGTGTTGTGGAATTCAAAGCGCAGTTTTATCCTTCCAACACAGCCCGTTATGATTTGGCAACTCCGGGCACATTAAAGCTAATACCGCCTGATAATTGTTTGGCTGCGCTGGAATATGACTACCGTCAAATGAGCGACATGATTTTTGGTGACGAACCGGATTTCGCGGAATTTATGACGACAATTAAACAGATGGAATTAAAAATAAACTCACTTTAATAACGATGAGGCGTTGATAACTGAACATACACCGACGATGTCGTCATGGAGCCTTTTGCGCGGCGCGACGACACGGTCGGCTCGGATATAAAATCTGGCAGAAATCGGAAAATTGCGCGGACGATGCAAACTTAGACAGGGATGTGAAGGCGCCGCTGGTTTATATTAAAAGCAAGTTTGACTGATTTATAAAACTGCTGAAAAGAAGGCGTGATAATGGACAAAATGACAACGCACGAACGATTTGCGCGGATGTACGCCCACAAGGAAGCTGACCGTGTACCCATTATTGATACCCCATGGGAGGGCACATTGGCACGCTGGCGCAAGGAAGGAATGCCCAAAAATATGCCTTGGCACGAATTCTTTGATGTTGACCGTACCATCGGCATCGGCGTGGATAATTCGCCCCGGTTTAAACATAAGCGCATTGAGCAAACGAAGGAATATACCATTGTTGAAACCAATTGGGGCGCGACGCTAAAAACGCAAAATCACGCGGACTCCACCCCGGAATTCCTTGACTTTAAAGTGAAAACGCCCGAAGACTGGGCAAAAGCCAAGGCGCGTATGACCCCTGCGAAAGACCGCATTGATTGGGGGCATTTGAAGCGCAACTACAAAACTTGGCGAAAAAATGGTGAGTGGTTGGAAGCAGGCTTTTGGTTTGGTTTTGACATTACACATTCCTGGTTTATCGGCACAGAAAGGTTCTTGATTGCCATGGCGGCAGAACCGGAGTGGTGTATGGATATTTTTAACCATTGCCTTGATATGGATATTGCGCTGTTTGATATGATTTGGGACGCCGGTTACACCTTTGACTGCATCACCTGGCCCGATGATATGGGCTACAAGCAAAACCAGTTCTTTTCACTCAACATGTACCGTGAACTGCTCAAACCCGTGCAAAAACGGGCTGCTGAGTGGGCACACAGCAAAGGTATCCCGGCACATCTGCACTCTTGCGGAGATATACGCCCTTTCTTACCCGAGCTAATCGAAATCGGTATAGACGCACTGAATCCTCTTGAGGTGAAGGCGGGCATGGACCCGTATCTGATAAAAAAAGAATACGGCGATAAGCTGGTGCTGCACGGCGGCCTCAACGCCGTTTTATGGGACGATATTGAAGCTGTTGAAGCTGAAATGCGCACGCTGATACCGGCACTCAAAGAAAACGGCGGGTATATTTTTAGCTCCGACCATTCCATCCCCAACTCCGTCAGCCTTGAATCCATGAAGCGCATTGCGGATTTGGCGAAGGAGCTTGGCAAATATTAATGTGTAATCGCATTTTGGTGATAAGCACGCGGGCAACCACGCGGGCTTGTAAAAATTTTTCTTGCAATTCAAAAAACTTTGTGCTAACATAAGCACCTGTGTAATAAAGGAGGTGTCACGATGCCCAATATTAAATCTGCTAAAAAGCGTGTGATCGTTTCTATGGCTAAGGCCAACAGAAACAAATCACAAAATACCGCACTTAAAACAGCTATCAAAAAGGCTCATGCAGCCGCAACTACCAACGCAGCGGATAAAGATGCCGTTGTAAAGGCCGCCATGAAAAAGGTTGACCAGTCTGTCACAAAGGGTCTTATTCATAAGAACAACGGCGCACGTAAAAAAGCGTCTCTTGCGAAGCTGATCAAAGAAGTCTAAGCTTTTCATTTTTTTACAACACAGCGGTCAGCAGTACAACCTGCAGGCCGTTGAATTGTTCACCTCTATAATTGCTGTTGACTTTTTGCCGCTTGGCGTGTATAATTTGGCATTGTAAGGGTGTTCTCAAGTTACAAAACCGTAAAAATTGTAAAAAAATAAATTTGGAGGGTTCATTCATGAAAACATTCAAAAAGATTTGCAAGATCGTCGGCATCATCGCAGCGGTCGCGGGCGTAATCGCGGGTATCTATTTTGCCGTAACAAAGTTTTTGGATCGCAAAAACTGCATTGACAGCGAAGAAAACTACGTTTCCTGCACTTGTGCTGACATTGATGACTTTGCGGCGGAAGTTGCAGCGGAATAATCCGAAACCACAAGTTTATAAAAAGCACATGGGTGATTTTCACCCATGTGCTTTTTTGTGCAGTTCTTTTAGAGCGTAAACTGTCGAAATCTATAAGCCTGAAAGGTCGAAAACCCTTTTTACTGCAGATTTACTGTTACCCGGCCTTTTACAATAACCGTTTTAATCCTTAAATACTCATCGACAATCAAAATATCGGCACGCTTGCCTTCTTTTAAGCTACCCGTAAAATTATCTGCGCCGATAACCTTTGCGGGGTTAATGGTAGAGGATTTGAGTGCCTGCTTAAAGGGTATGCCAAAGCTTATTAAATTGAGGAATTCACGATGCATGTTTGTTGTACTGCCGGCTAAATTCCCACAAGCGAGGGTTGCCTTACCGTTATGAACAAAGACCTTTTGACCCCCGAGCTCAAACTCACCATCGCCGCAACCGGTGGCGCACATCGCGTCACTGACGACCACGCTTCTGTCCTCACCCAAAAGCTTGAAGGCCATGCGTAATATAGACGGGTAGGCATGCACGCCGTCACAAATCAGTTCTGCGGTTGATGTTGCGTTGTCAAACGCTGCAACCACCGCACCGGGTGCCCTGTGCCATATGGGTGGCATGGCACTGAACAAATGGGTAGCATGGGAAAACCCGTTTTTGTACCCCAGTTCAGCCGTTTCAAAATCGGCATCGGTGTGCGCTTGGGAAACGGTGCAATGTTGGGATGCTTGCCGCGCAAAATCGAAGGCACCCTCCACCTCCGGTGCCAAATCTACAAGACTGATTTTACAAATTGACCGGAGATGATTAAACTCTTCCATATCCGGCAAGCGGATATATTCGGCCGGCTGAGCGCCTTTTTGAGCAAGTGCTATAAAAGGCCCTTCCATATTAACGCCGTGCATATAGGCAGCCGTTTCCTTGCCCATAAAGTCAGCCGCCGCTTTGAACTGGGCAACAAGCCGGTCCTTTGGCAGGGTCATAGTAGCGGGGCAAAAGGATGTGACACCGTGTTTGGCGAGGAAAAGCGAGATTTTTTGAAGGGAATTGACACGCGCGTCTGCCATATCGGCCTTGTCACAGCCATGAATATGAATATCAATAAAACCGGGCAAAATGATACTGCCTGAAAGGTTTACAGTATCATCCCCGGTCAAATCCGCGCCGATCTCCGTAATGAGTCCATCTTCCACACGGATATCCGCTTTTTGCGGTTCAAAATCGTCATTATACACAGTCGCGTTTTTTAGCAGCATTTTTTAATAAGCCTTTCCCCAATACAGCATCTGTGACGCCGGCTCGCCGCAGCACACACAGTTTTCGCTGATTTTTTCCTGGTCTTCGGGTATACAGCGTGATGTGACACCTGCCTCGTCCTTGAGCTTATCCTCACACGCCGAACTACCGCACCACATGGCTTTAATAAAGCCGGGGCGAGTGGCGGCGTTTTGCTTGAGTTCTTCAAAAGTTTTGACGGAATAGGTCATTTCTTCCCGACGCGCAAGCGCTTTTTCATAAAGCCCTTGATGCACCGCATCCAGCAGTTCTGGGATTTTTGTAGCAAGCTCGTCAAGCGAGACAAAGATTTTTTCTCTGTTATCACGACGCACAAGTACACATTGGTTATTGGCTATATCCTTGGGCCCAATTTCTAAACGCAGTGGCACGCCCTTCATTTCATACTCCGCAAACTTCCAGCCGGCGGAGTTATCGGAATCGTCAATCTTTACACGGCAGAACTCGGAAAGCGACTTTGTAATAGCCTGCGCTTTTTCAAGCACGCCCTCTTTATGCATTGCAATAGGTAGAACGACCACTTGAACGGGTGCTACCCGCGGGGGCATCACAAGACCGTTGTTATCGCCATGCGTCATGACTATCGCGCCGATGATACGGCTGGACATCCCCCAAGATGTTTGGTGGGGGTACTGCAAGGTGTTGTCCCTATCGGTAAACTGAATGTCGAAGACTCTGCTAAAGCCGTCGCCGAAATAGTGGGTGGTTCCGCTTTGCAGTGCTTTGCCGTCGTGCATCATTGCTTCTATTGTATAGGTGGATTCCGCACCGGCGAATTTTTCATTGTCGGTCTTTTTGCCTTTGATGACGGGAATGGCCAGGCAGTTTTCCGCAAGGTCGGCGTAGACATCGAGCATCTTCTTGGTTTCCTCAATGGCTTCCTGTGCGGTTTCGTGCATGGTGTGCCCTTCCTGCCAGAAGAATTCCATCGTGCGCAGGAAGGGTCTTGTCGTTTTTTCCCACCGAACCACAGAGCACCACTGGTTGTACAGCTTGGGCAAATCCCTATAGGAATGAATAATCTCGCTGTAATGGTCACAAAACAGGGTTTCGGAAGTGGGGCGTATGCACAGGCGCTCTTGCAACTTCTCGTCCCCGCCGTGCGTAACCCAGGCAACTTCCGGCGCAAAGCCGGCAACATGATCTTTTTCCTTTTGCAAGAGGCTTTCCGGTATGAACAAAGGCATCATCACATTTTCGTGCCCTGTCGCTTTAAACCTGCCGTCAAGCTCGTCGTGTATGTTTTCCCACAGTGCTGTGCCGTAAGGCCGCACGACCATACAACCACGCACCCCGGAATAGGACGCCAATTCCGCCTTCTTTACCACATCCGTATACCATTTTGCGAAATCTTCCTCCATCGAGGTAATATCTTCCACCATTTTCTTTTGCTCAGCCAAACTCAAACATCCTCCCGCATATTGCGCAATTAATTTTCTTCAATCAGTTTTACGATGTCCCCGACTGTTTTAATATTTTCAAGTTCTTCGTCGGGCACTTCAATATCAAAAGCATCCTCCAAGGACATTGCAAGGTCAACAAGATCTAGGCTATCTGCTTCAAAATCCTCCAGTATGAGGGAATCCATGGTTACTTGGTCAGCTTGCACGCCAAATTGCTCACAGATGATTTTTTGAACTTTTTCGAAAACCATAAGTCCGCACTCCTTTTGTAATTTATGTTTTGATAATTTTCGCGGCACAAAACTTTATCTTCACTTGTTCTGCACCTCTACAGTAAAGATATTATGCAAATTGACGCTCTTTGTCAAGTTATAAGCAAAAATTGGCAAGGAATATGCGATTTTTTGTATTGTACCCGCCTACAAAACATTCTGCAATCCCTGCTGTGTGAAATTGCGTAATGGATTGCATAATGATTTATTTCGCGATGTGAAATAAATCAACGTGTATAATTTCCGCACAATTTGTTGACCAAAAAGAACTATTAGCACAAATCTTGCGTAAAGGTTTTTGCCTTGCAACTGTGGAAAACTCTGTGGAAACTGTGCAAAACTATGCTTTAGAGCCCATTTTTTTACAAAAAAGTAAAGATTTACGCTTTACAAGCGCCTCTTGATGCTAAATCGAGATTATACCGCTTGTGTATATCCATTTTGCATATGCATCTTTTTTTTGCAAGATAAAGTGCAGCTTAAATAAAACGTCCCCCGATTTTACAAAAACCGAAGGACGTTTTTTGATTATTGAATCAGGTATGAATTATCTCCAGGTGCTCGGTAGTGCGAAAAAATCAGGCGTGGTTGAAATCACAGAACCTTCACTACAGCGAACGATGCCATATTTTTGATAGTCTTTGTACAGTGCCTTGTTCGCGTCTCTCCATTTAACCGGGTTTTGCAAACGGGAAAATTCCGAAACCGTGTTGCAAGCTTTCCAGTAACGCCAGGCCAGTTCCGACATTTTAACATTCTTAAGATAGGTCTCATTTCCGGCAAGCTGTGCGGCTTTGTCCCAAAGCTCGTTGCAATACTCAATTTCGTTGCCGGTTAACTTGAACACGCCTTTGCTCTTCATGTCCGACCAAATCGCCATATGTCTGTTGCCAACACCGGCATGTTTTACCGTCATATCAATGTATTCACGGACATACTGCCAGCCTTCGCCATAATACGCACGTAAAAAATCGTTCATGGTCGCATCATAGTCCAAGTAGGGGTCCCACAACAATTTGCAAAGCAGGTAGGCGCGCAGTTCTGCAAATTCGGCATTGCTTTGCGACGCCATATAGTTGCCTTCTTCGTAGATGCCTTTTACATTGTTTTCGGCAAAAAACTGCATATTGGCCTGCATCACGCCAAAGTTGTTGAAGGGGCCGATAAAATGACCGTAATTTGTCGTGTAATCCCAGATATAAATTCTGTTGCAAATCTTCTTCCAATCCGTCAGGTCCTTATGAAAACTAACGTTGTCCGCACAGCTGTCATCATCTAGCGCATGTGCAAAGCAACATTCGATGGAACACAGGCGCACAATCACATTCTCTCTTGGGACAACATGCAGCGGCGGCTTGCGGGTGTATTGGTAGGCAAAGGTGTCAATCGCTACATTGGGGTAATCATCTTTTATGGCATCCGCCACGGCATTGACAAAATGAATCATTGTGCCCGAATGGGAGCCCTCGTGTTCATCCAGTGCCTTGCAGTTATCGCAAACGCAATAATTTTGATTGTCGTGCTGGGTTAATGAGACGATTTGAGCGTCGGGGTTTGCGGCCAGAATATCCCGCACTTCTTCAATAACAATCCTGAGTGTGTCCGGATTGGTCAAGCACAGCTGGTTGGGCGAGCGTACACCCGTTTTTACCCCAAGCGCATAGTATTCGGGGTAGGCGTCAAAATATCGTTCCGGCGGCATAATCAGGGTCGTTAATGTGTGTGCAAAACCATAAGCATAGCCCATATTCCCGCCCTGGGCCGGGGACAACTGTCGATATATGTTGCCGTTTTGCCGGTTGGCGATGCTGTAGGTTTTATCCCTGGGGCTTATCCAGTCGGTCTCGCGGTACTCAAAGTAAGGCTTTTGGTTGATGTCAATAGCAACGGGTATCTTGAGGTCATCCAGGTGAGGAATTTCAATAAGTGTTGAGGTATACCAGTGGCAACCGAGGACTTCTTCCAAAAAGGCATAGACACCATAGAGGGTTCCACGCTTTTCTCCCCCGGCAATAACGAGCTTTTGCCCGACGGTTTTTACCATGAGCCCCTCATCGCCAAGCGCGGCCCTGTCAACCGTGTATTCACCGCCTATTTCCCTATTGGTTTTGCCAATAATTATTTCCTTGTCCTTGGCAGCGGTTGCATCTGTAACAAGCGGCAATGTTACACCGCAGATTTGTGTGATGTGGCTCTGCAAGGTTTGCGCGGCATTCAATTCGGACGCCCCACATTCGGCGCCACGGACAATCACATAATCGCTTGAATTGTTTTGAGTGATGTACATCGTTTCCACCTCCACCGGTACAATAATATCCGGCCCGGGTTCAAAAGGTTTGAGTTGGGGATTAAAAATATTGCCGATAAACATCACCATGCTTACCAACAGGGCGAAAACAGCCTTGGCAAATCGCAAGTTCGGAGAAAAATTCATACAGTCACACCTTTCAACATCAATTAGCAGGCAAATGTACAGGTTACTGCCGCGGCAACCTACCGTCCTACTCCACATAAGAATAGCACAATACTTTTATAAATCAATAGCTCCATAAAAAAAACACACCTTTCGGCGTGCTTTTTTAGTAATATTTTGGTTGTGTTGCCTCAAGGAAGGATTATTTTTGCACAGAGCTGAAAACTGCACGACCCTTGTACAAGGCACGGTCTCCGAGTTCTTCTTCTATGCGCAGCAAACGGTTATATTTAGCGACACGCTCACTTCTTGAAGGTGCGCCCGTTTTAATCTGACCTGTGTTGACCGCAACGGCAAGGTCTGCAATGGTCGTATCCTCAGTTTCACCCGAGCGGTGAGACATAACAGCCGTTAGACCTGCATCATGGGCCATGCGAACCGCTTCAAGCGTTTCGGTCAGGCTGCCGATTTGGTTGACTTTAATCAGGATGGAGTTGGAAACACCGAGCTCGATACCTTTTTTAAGGCGCGCGGGGTTGGTAACAAATAAGTCGTCGCCGACCAACTGTACCTTTTTACCGATTCTTTTGGTAAGCACTTCCCAGCCCGACCAGTCTTCTTCCCCTAGGGCATCTTCTAAGGATATGATAGGATAGGTGTCTGCCAAGCGCTCCCAATAGTCAACGAGTTCAAGCATGGTCATTTTCAGTTGCTTTTTGGGCCACAAGTAGCTGCCGTCCGGCTGTACCCACTCGCTCGCCGCGGCATCAATAGCCAGTAAAAAGTCACTGCCGGGTTTGTATCCTGCCGCTTCAATCGCTTGCAGAATGGCTTTTATCGCGTCTTCGTCGTCTTTCAGGTTGGGTGCAAAACCGCCTTCATCGCCGACCGCTGTCGCAAGCCCCTTGCTATGAAGTTCATCCTTCAAGCAATGAAAAACTTCCGCACACCAGCGGAGCCCTTCGGAAAAGCTCTTTGCGCCCACGGGCATAATCATAAACTCTTGAATATCCACGTTATTGGATGCATGCTCTCCACCGTTGAGAACGTTCATCATCGGTACCGGCAGCTCACGTGCCTCTTCACCACCGACATAGCGGTAAAGCGGGGTATTTGTCGCAGCGGCGGCAGCCTTTGCGCAAGCGAGCGAAACGGAAAGTATCGCATTCGCGCCAAGGTTTGATTTGCCCGGCGTACCGTCCAAGTCAATCATCATTTTGTCAATCGCGCTTTGATCGCCGGCATCTTTGCCTTTTAAAAGATTGCTGATGTGCGTGTTGACGTTTTCAACCGCTTTAAGCACACCTTTGCCGCCGTAACGTGCTTTGTCCCCGTCGCGCAGCTCGAGTGCTTCGAACGTGCCCGTTGAGGCACCGGATGGCACTGCAGCAAGGCCCTTCGCGCCACCCGCGAGTACCACCTCTGCTTCAAGTGTCGGCCAACCGCGCGAGTCCAAAATTTCACGCGCATGGATAGATTCGATCGCCATTGATTTTGGCATCTGTCACCACTCCTTTAAATATATGTTTTTTATGGATAATTTTACTGTGTTTTATTATACACCCAATGCCGCTGTCGGGCAAGTTTTTCCTCCCCGATGGCACGAAAGCCTTGCGGGGAGGAATTTGTTTTTCAGTTTAACAAGCGTGTCGGGCAAAGCCTTGGAAGCTTGTCAAGTTTTGATGACTCTCCCCGTCGGGCGGATAATGCGGATAATTTAGTTTTTATAGTCGCCCGGCTTGATCTCATCGCCGAATTTTTCACGGGCTTGCTCGATTTTCGCAATCGTGGCATCCCAGTAGTCATATATTTCCTGTGGGGTGTTGGCATCCATTTCGGCATAGTAGGCCTTGGTTCTTTGGAGTTTTTCGATCCATTTTGTGCAACGGAAGGTGAAAAGGTAGTTATAGTCCTCTTCGGAAAAATCTTCGCCCAGGTATTTTTCAAACAACACCGTCAAATCTTTGTACATCGGGATTTTACCCGTGGGTGTGTTGTAAGCGTCGTATTCGCCATGAATTCTGCCTTCGGCCCAGTGGAGCCATACACGTTTGGCAAGCTTACTGGTCATGAACTTGCCGTTGGGTCCACGCATAAAGTAGTTGTTGCTGAATATTTTGGGCGTTTCCTTAACCCCTTCGCCAAACTTAATATTGTTCATCGTGTACTCACCCAAGGGGTAAGAAATAAAGTCCATATTAGCCATTGGGCTGGGGTCACGCACGCCTTCGGCGCCGAGAGTAGCACTGGTGGTTTCGGACTCAAGCGTTGCGGCTTTGAGCAGAATGCCATCTTTCCAGTTTGGGGACTCTTCTACAGGAACCGTGATGTCGCTGTCCCTGCCGCCATACAAAACGCCTTCAATCTTAACGCCGTCTTTTGCTTCAAAGCCTGCTTTGTCAAGGTTGTCAAGGTAATCCAAGCGCATGGTGTAGCGAGCGTTGCCGTGGGCTATACCTACTTCTTTACCCTTTGCGTCCTTTACGCCTTTGGTCCAGTCGCCAAAGTGGTTGCGGCCTTGTGTCGGTGTTTCCACACCCATGCCAAGCCAATAAGGCTTGTTGTCGGGGCCTTTTAAAACATTGGAAAATATGATTTCTTGGTTCTTCATCAAGTTATCAAAAATAAGCGGGTCATCCTCTGCATTGACATCTTGAATAATGCCGAACATGCCAAACTCCACATTAACAGCGCGAAATTCGCCGTTTATGTTGCGTAAATATGCAATATCGTCGCCGACAATCTTTTCGCCCGGTATCATAGCGGTTGAGGTCTTGCCGCAAGCGGAAGGATAGGCGCCGCTGAAATAGGTCATTCTGCCCTTTTCTTCATCTACGGCGGCCATGATGAACATGTGCTCGCACAGCCAGCCTTCTTGACCGGACTTATTAATGGCAAGGCGCATGGAATGTTTCTTCAATCCGACAGAGTTGCCTGCATATTGATTGTTCATGGAATACACGACGTTGTTTTGTGTGTCCATGTAAATTCTTCTTTTATTTAGGTTGACGGTGTTGCCGTTTTCATCCAACTCACCGGCTGAATGGATAAAGCGGAAGAAGTCGTCCTTTTCGTCTTGCTTCATCTTTAAGAAATGTGTGTAAGCAGAGCGGTACAAAATGAATTCGGAGTGCGCAACATACCAACTGTCGGTAAACTGCACGCAGGGAATGGTAAAAGGGCTCTCCGTCGGGCCTTCGGAGAAAAACTGCACGACTGCAGGTTTGCCCTTCATGATGCCTTTGGCAATGCCCATAATTTCATTGTAACCCTCTTCATATTCGATGGCGTTGAGGGCCTCCATTTTATCCAAGTTCTCTTTGTAAGCCATAAAGCGGGTACCGTCTTTATCGCGCGCTTGGTCGGCATAAGAATCCCAGTGAATGGTATGCTTTTCTTCGTGCAACAAATGCTCTTCGCCAAGCTTCAACGCTTGATCGCGAACATACTGAACATCCGCTTCACTGTCATTGCAAACATAGACGGACGTGGGGTCGCAGTGTTCGACAAAAGAGCCGATAAACTCCATCACTTTTGGGTTGTTGAGTGCTGTAAGCCTTTTAAAGCTTTCCTCGCTCATGCGAGCTTTCAGAATTTCTTCATACTTCGTAACCATGTTTTCTCCTTATGTGATTAATTTATTTAATCAAGCGTATCTTAAAATGAAAGCTTGAAAATATACAACCTTGCGTGCGGAATCTTATTTCCCAATAAAAATGCAACTTCTTCCTCATGTTGCTTTGAATTATAACCGATTTTGCTCTTTTTTACAATTGCCAATATGTAAACTTTTAGCATTATTATTTGATATTTTCGGTAAAAATGAATAAGCCTGAGTCCAATCTTGCAAAATTTGTCCGATTTTACAGTTTTTAGCCTTCAATCGGGCTTGAAGCGCAAGCATTGAGCGACAAATCTGCAAAGTTACATTTTAAAAATTCATAATATCCTTGTGCCCCCACCATGGCGGCATTGTCCCCGCAAAGGGAAATGTCGGGCATATACAGTTCCAAGTTATTGGCCTTGCAAACACCGACAAAACGCCTCCTCAAACGCGAGTTTGCAGAAACGCCGCCCGCAAGCACAATTTTTTTGCACCCAAAATCCTTTGCCGCTTGTTCGGTGTTTTCCGCAAGGCAGTTGACAACGGCTTCGATAAACGAGGCACCAAAATCCTCGGTATTAATTGCTTGCCCCCGCTGGCCGGCACCGTTGATAAGATTAAGCGCCGCGGTTTTAAGCCCGGAAAAGCTAAAATCGTAAGCACTGCCGTCCACCCGCGGGCGAGGGAACTTATACGCTGTGGCACTACCGTTTTGAGACGCTTTGTCCATATTAAGCCCACCGGGGTAAGGGATGCCCAAAGAACGGGCGACTTTATCCATGACCTCGCCGGCCGCGTCGTCACGGGTACGCCCGATGACCTTAAAATCGGTATAGTCCTTGACCTCAATAATATGACTGTGCCCGCCCGACACAACCAGGGAAAGAAAAGGCGGTTCCAACGACTTATGGCATATATAGTTCGCGGCTATATGGGCGCGCAAATGGTGGACCGGTACCAGTGGCAGTTGCAAGGCGTAAGACAGACCCTTGGCGTAGTTGACACCAACCAATAGCGCCCCGATAAGCCCCGGCGCGTGGGTAACGGCAATCCCATCCAAATCTTTAAAAGAACAGCCCGCTTGCTCCATCGCGGCACTGACAACCCCGCAGATGGCCTCCACATGCCGCCTGGATGCGATCTCCGGCACGACGCCGCCATAGATGATATGTTCCTCCACTTGGGAGGCAATAACGCTTGAAAGAACCCTTCTGCCGTCTTCCACAACGGCGGCGGCGGTTTCGTCACAAGATGTTTCAATAGCTAAAAGTTTCATAACAACCCTCTGAATTCTTTTACTCGATGGAATGTGCAATAATTGCTGTTGTGGAAATTGGCGGCGTCATTGAAAGCTGTGCGCGACAGATAAAGCAAGTCGTCGCCGTCAAAAAGAAAATCGATGTATTGGAAGGCCACCTTTTCGGTATCCAGCGCGGAATAATCCAGCAAATCGCACAAAATCCGCCAATGCACAAGGTCGGACGACACGCTGAGTGATGCGATGTTGCGCATTCCCCGTGTATAATCGCCCTGAAGACGGTTGACAATCGAAAAATATTGCTTGGTCACATCATCGTACAGCACGCTAAACTTGGAACGGTTGCCGTAGAAATCCACCGTTTTATAAAATTCCAGCTTTTTGCCGGGGCAGTTGATGTCGCCTTTGAGCATGATAGCCCGGTCACGGTCAGGCAAGCACTCCGCCGTTTTGTAACCAAGGAAGTTGATGATGTCCCCCGTTGGCGAAACCACTGCGCTGCCTTCGAGCAAGCCTCTGCTAGTGCCCTTTACGGCACCCGCCCAGTGCGGGTTATAGGCTAACGGTTTGGTCAGCGTCCAATTTTCTGCCTTCATCAAATCGGCGTTTTCATCAACCGAAAGCAGGCTGGAGGAATGCCCACCCAAACTCCATGCGCCGTAATCGATTGCTGTCCACAGCCGACCGGCGTGGTTGGTCACCGGCATAGGTGCTTTGTGTAAACCCTTCGCCAAATGGGAGCAACTGCCGCGAAAGAGCACTTCGGGCTTGCAAAAGTTTTTACCGTCATCTGTTGATTTACCAATGAGCAAATCCCCGTACTCGGTGGACATAGCTAACATATATAACTCATTTTTGTGAACAAAAAGTTTGCCCCAAAAACACGGGAAAAGGTCGGTCAAATAATACCAGCTATCGCCACCGTCATCCGAGCGAAACAGCAAGGACAGGTTTTGCGGCGCTCTGGAGGCAAACAAATCCATACAAGCAAGCAGTGGGCCCCCCGGTAATTTGACAAGGGAAGGGCTACAGAGATACCTGCCGGAAAAACTGTACGCTTCGTCCTGCGGATGCAAATAATTGACCACCGTGCCGGGTACAAAACCCGTTCTTGCCAAACGAACACAGCTTTTTTGATTGCCGGATGATATGGTTAACTCATATTCCGTATCCGGCTTGAGTCCTGTTATTTTCGCTTTACGCCCTGTGGCGACTATAGTGGTATAGGTCCTTTCGTCCGATGATTTATAGTGGAGTGTAAACTCTGCCGAATCAGACAGTACCGTGCTATCATATAGCCATTCCAGCTCAATAAAATCGATGTTCGGTGCAAGCCTGCAGACAGTTATGGCATATTCAAGTTCATCGTCAAGCTGCCTGTAGGGTGCGAAGCTCCAAGTTTTTGCACTTTTCATTTTTTGTCTGTTGTCTCCTTCCGGTTGTGCGGAATTATTAAAATATCTTGTCATAATAAAAGCATCCTCATCGGGGTGCCTGTAAAATAATTTTCGTCTACCTGCGACTGCAAAACCATTTTTCTCATAAAGGGCCACAGCTGCGGTATTGCTCACACGGACTTCCAACGTAACAAACGCACAGCCGCGCTCTTTTGCCCCTTGCATAGCCCGCTCAAGCAAGGCCTGTGCCACCCCTGTACGGCGGTATTCGGGCAGGACAGCAATGTTTGAAATATAGCTTTCCCCCACCAGCTCTTGCGCCCCGATATAACCGATAAGGCGGTCATGCCCTACGGCGACAAAAAAATGCGACAGCGGGTTCACCAGTTCTTCCCGAAAACTGTTTTCGGACCACGGTGTGGAAAAACAACATTTTTCCAGCTCCGCGAGCACTGTGATATGAGAACTGTTCATGGGGATGACTGTAAAATTCATATTAAATCCTCAATCGTCTGCGCACAGCGGCACCTTTGAAAAATAAGTTTTTTAACACAATTAAAACTTATTCAGCCAAACGCGCATATCGCTCTCGCCTCTATTGGCAAAGGCATAATAGGGAATAAGCTTGATTGTCTGGGGTTCATAGCATTTGCCAACCGGCATGTAAAGGTTATTGTCTTTACACTCGTTTTTCCGGTAGCCTTGTGTTATGAGCGCCAAAACCTGTAGGTCTGTGTCAAAACTCTCTTTTGCTTCCACACAAACATCAGCCCGCAAGCTCCAAAGCTCGTCCCCATTGTCCACTGCCTCTGCGCAATACACAATCGGCCCCCGCTGCAGTGCAACCATACCGGCACATTCGGCCACATGAGCGTTTGCTTCCAACCACTGCGGGCGCATGTCCATTTCAAACACGACTTCCATATCATCCGTATCGCACAATATGTAGGCATAACCGTCCTTCACGTCGGGGCTCACCATTGTATTCGCAACCCTTATGGTGTATTGGGTGCACCAGGCGGGTATGCGCACGGCCAGTGTCTTTCCGCCCATGTTTGTTGCTCGAAAAACAACTTTCCCGTCGTTCGGATAATCCGTATTTTGTTCCAACCGCACCGTTTTGCCATCCAACTCAAATTCCGACTCGCTTTGCATGTAGTGGTGAACAAAGACCGTATCCTCGTTATAGGTATAGATATCTTCTCCAAGCGACGCTATAAACCGAGTCACGTTCGGCGGGCAACAAGAGCAACCAAAAACCTCTAAGCGTTGGGTAATGGGGTAGCGTTTTTTTGATTTTTGAGGCAGACTGCGGTCAAAAAGGTTGATTTCCAAAGGATTTTCATAAAAGAAGGATTTACCGTCCAGCGATATGCCGGAAATTATGCCGTTGTACATCGCTCTTTCCGCAACGTCCGCATAGACACTATCCGCTTCGCATCTGCTCATTCGGTTAGCGAACATATACAGTGAAATAGCGGCGCAGGTTTCGGCATAAGCGGTGGCATTGGGTAAGTCATAATCCACAGTAAACGCTTCGCCTGACGAAGTTGAACCGATGCCGCCGGTAATATACATTCGTTTTTCGATGATGTTTTCAAAAATCTGCCGAGCGGCCCCAAACAGCTCCTTATCCTGATACGCTCGGCCCAAATCAGCCATTGCACTGTATAAGTAGCCCGCGCGCACACTGTGCCCTTGGGCTGTTGTTTGCTCTCGCACAGGCAGATGGTCTTGCATATAGTCTGCGTTTTCTCCCGCTTGTACCTCTTTACACGCCTGTGTGCCTCGAATATCCACAAAATGTTTGCTGAGCTCCATGTACCGCTGCTCACCTGTGTGGTGTGCAAGCTTCACAAGGGCAAGCTCAATTTCCTCATGGCCCGGTGTGCTGAATTCGGCAGAATTATCCGTCTTAAAGACTTTCTCAATATGGTCGGCGTATTTGCACATTAAGCGAAGGAGTTTATCTTTACCCGTTGCCTGGTCATAAGCGACAGCGGCCTCCATAAGATGACCCGCACAGTACAGTTCGTGCGCCGAGCGGTTGGTAAAGCGATTTTCCGGCTCGCAAACGGTAAAATAGATATTGAAATAGCCGTTTTCATCCTGATTTTTTTCAATCAGGTCAACCACCTCGTCGACATACGCTTCCAGCTTTTCATCTGTATTATTATTCAAGATATACGCGGCCGACTCCATCCATTTGGCTATATCGGAATCCCAAAAGATATGTGGTTTGTCCGGCATCCCTTCCTGCCATTCAAAACGGAAAGCGGCAAAACGCCCGGTGTTTTCAAACTGACGGCGCACGCTGTCAAGCGTGACATCACGGTTGAGCTTTTGCCTGTCTTGCCAAAATCCCCCTGAGATATTCACTTGTGCAAGGCTTAGCTTGTTGTATCGGTTCATCTCAATCCCTCCAATATATTATTCTTGCGGCAACAGGGTCTTTACCAAATCATCCAGTGCTTGCGTGATGTGCGCAGCGCACACACGGTAGGTGTTTAAGTCAGCCCCATAAGGGTCTGTTATGCCGCCACCCAGCAGACGAATTTTTTCTTCCGAAATATCGTCGCCCAAGAACAGAATATGCCGCGTAGACATACAAACAAACAAGTCTGTACCCTGGGCCATGTGTGGGGCGTATGCCCGTGCGCGGTGACCGGTGATATCCGCACCGTATTCCGCCGCGGCGGCTACAGCATTCGGCTGTGCTTTGTCCCCGACTAAAGGGTTTGTACCCGCACTTTCACAGCTAATACCCTTGAGGCCGTATTTTTCAAGCAGTACTCGAAAAATACCCTCCGCCATGGGACTGCGGCAAGTGTTACCGGTGCATATAAAAAGAATTTTTTTCATAGCCGACCTCCTTTTTTGACGATTACTATTAAAGCCTGATTATAAAACCTTAGCAAGTCATATAAAAATCTTTGCCGGAGGGGTTTTATTCGTGCCCGCTTGTTTCATTTGTTAAGACAGCCACCCGGTCGATGTCCCGCTGTGCGGCAAGTAGTTTTCTTCTTTCCCTCAGGTCGTTTTCTATGCGTTCTTTCTGTGTTTTGTCATCACGCATAAAACTAATGGCAATCAGGTATAAAATCGATCCGACAGCAGGCCCTGCAATATACATGGGCCACATGCTTTTTTGAAAACGCATATTTTGCGGCAAGTTTTTCGCCTTGCGGATGCTATCATACCCCAGTCGCGACAAAATTTCGCCCTCAATAAGCTTGCCGAATCCGCCTGTCATTTTGCTCACAAAGTTTTGCATAGAAAAGGATATGCCCTCTGTTCGCACACCGGTTTTCCATTCCAGGTCATCTATAGAGTCACTCAAAAGGGACCGGTGCGCAATGTCCATGATGGAGTTCGGGATGCTCATAATACCGTTGAGCACTACAATGAGCGCCATTTGCCAAATAGATTTGTAGCCGACAAGATAGCCAATCCCACGCAGACTGATGGAAATTAACTGGGCAAGAACCAACACCCTTTTCATACCGCCCACTTTTTTTGCAATTTTTGTCGCAAAAAAAACGGCGAACGAGCCCGGAATTCCGGACAAAAGCCCCACTAAAAAATCAGCTGCCTTGCCGTCAATATGCACACGACCAATATCATAAGAGACCATTGTTTCAAAAAAATAGGGGCTACCGACCCTTGGATTAAAACTCGCAACAAGTCGAGCCACAACGATAACAATAAGCGTTCTGTTGAACCTTAAAAGTGCCAATGACTGCCATATATTCTCCTTTGGCATTTCACTTCTTACTGCTTCGGGCATCTTATGCGCCCGCATAGAAACAAGCTCACCACCCAGCGCAAAAATAAAACCGAAAAGGATAAAAATCGTCATATCCGACAGTCCAAACCGCCCGAGCACACTGCGCACCATTTGAAAACTACCCACAATAGCACCGCCGGCTGCCGCACCGATGGAAACCCATTGTGCCACGCGGGCGCGTTCGTCCGAAAGCGGCGACGAAACGGCGACCATGCCCCAAAGCGCGGTATCCTGAATGGAATACACCAAATCCCAAGCCAAGTAGACTAGGAGGATATAGATTAGTTTTCCGTTCTCATCAAAGCGGACATTAAAAAACATCATGGCGGAAAGTGCGCCGATGACGGGCGGCAAATACAGTAGAAACGGCCGCAGTTTTTCCCCATTCTTAAAGCGGCGTTTATCTATAACCGCGCCAATGATGGGGTCATTCAGCGCATCCCAAAAATAGCTTGCAAAAAATATCCGACCGACCTTTTTCGGTTCGATGTGTAAAAGATTGATGCAAAAGTAATTGAGCCAATTGTTCACATACCCATATGTTACATTCTGCCCCGCAAGACCCAGTGCGTAATTAAACAAATGCCTATTTTGGACTTTGCCCTCTTCCTCTTTGCGGGACAAAAGAAACGCCAGTGGGTTTTTCAATCAAAGCACCCTTTCTTCGACGCACAGCAAGGTAGAAAAATATTATCCCTTGGCGTCGTACCAAGTTTTACCGATACCTATATCGGCGATGAGGCGAACACGCATTTCTACGGCGTTTTCCATCTCTTCGGCAAGGATTTTTTTCACGGTGTCCGCTTCTTCCTCGGGTGCTTCGGCAATCAGCTCATCGTGCACCTGCATAATCAGGCGCGCTTTGAGGTTTTCTTTGAGCAGGCGCTCGTGCACCTTGACCATGGCAATTTTGATGATGTCCGCAGCGGTGCCTTGGATAGGCATATTCAGTGCTACACGTTCGCCAAAAGCACGAAGCCCGGCGTTTGATGAGCTGAGTTCCGGCAAATAGCGGCGGCGATTAAAAAGCGTTTCGACATAGCCCTGTTCTTTGGCTTGTTCGACAATTTGCTCCATATACGCCCGCACGCCGGAAAAGTGTGCTAAGTACCCCTTGATGTAGCGGTCCGCCTCTGCGCGGGAAACGCCTATATCTTTGGCAAGCGAGAAGGCACCGATGCCGTACACAATACCAAAATTGACCGCTTTAGCACTGCTGCGCATGTGCGGCGTGACCATTTCAAGGGGCATGTTAAACACTTGGGAGGCGGTAATGGCGTGAATGTCTTGATTGTCGTTAAAGGCTTTTATCATCACCTCATCGTTTGAGATGTGAGCGAGCAAGCGCAGTTCTATTTGCGAATAGTCGGCATCCACCAGCAGGCAGCCGTCTTTGGCATGAAAAAAACGGCGCAGCTCCCGCCCTAATTCCGAGCGAATCGGAATGTTCTGCAAGTTCGGCTCCGTGGAGGAAAGGCGGCCGGTTCTGGTTTCCGTCTGCTTAAAGGTGGAGTGAATGCGGCCATCGTCCCCGATAACCTTAACCAACCCGTCACAGTAGGTTTGCTTGAGTTTTGCGAGCGTGCGGTACTCTAAAATCTGCTCAATAACGGGATGTTCGTCGATTAAAGATTCCAAAACTTCCGCATTGGTGGAATAACCGCTTTTCGTCTTCTTTTTTTTGGTAAGTCCGAGTTTGATAAACAAGGCTTCACTGAGTTGCTTGGGAGAGTTGAGGTTAAATTCATAACCGACTTCGCGATAAACATCTGCCTCTATGCCGGTGATTTTTTCTTCAATCACCTTGCCAAATGCCGCAATGCCTTTTTTGTCCACGGCAAAACCCCTGTATTCCATGCCGGCGAGCACTTGCGCCAAAGGCAGCTCGATGTTATGGAGCAGGTTCATTTGCCCGTCGGCTTGAATTTTATCGTTCAACGCCTCAAAGAGTGCCGGCAAAACAGCGGTATCCAAGGCATCCGAATTTTCGCTCTTTAGCAGGGGTTGCTTTACCGCATATTCCTGTGCGAGGCGGTTGATTTCGTAATCACCGGCGTTGGGGTTGAGCACATAACCCGCAAGCATAATGTCCCCCGCAGCACCGGCTAATTTGAAACCGCAGTGCTCGCTATAGCCTGCAAGCTGTTTGATGTCCGAGGTGTATTTTTCGATGTCACCGTTTTCCAAAAAGGCTTTGATAAAGGGTGCAAATCCGAAGTTTAAACCCGCGATATGGGTGACTTTGTCCGCTTGTGCAAAGAACATATCGGTTATTTCTCCGGCGGTGTACTTAGCTGTAAAGTAAGCGCGCTTTGCTTTTTTCAAGGCTTCCAACACCGCAAGGGGGTCCTGCTCTTCAACAAACTGCAAGGGCTTTTCCGGCGGCTGTTCGGATGAGGACTCGGTGCTTTTAACCGGTGCCGGCGCAGCTTTCAAATCAAGCCTTTCAAGGAGCTTGAACATTTCCAAGTCCGCCATGATTTTGGTCACCTGAAGTGCATCCGGTTCTTTTGGCACATAGCTTTCGTATGTAGTATCCACAGGTACCGCTGCGCTTATGGTGCACAGGGTACGGCTTAAAAAGGCCATGTCCTTACCGGCCATTAATCTATCTTTGAGCGTCTGCCTTAAATCAGACCCTTCCAGTTCCTCATACAGTTTGTCGATAGAACCGAACCGCTGAATTAAAACCTTAGCGGTTTTTTCCCCAACGCCGGCAACGCCCGGCACATTATCCGAACTGTCCCCCATGAGCGCCTTTATCTCAATAAGGCTTTGGGGGGTAACACCGTATTCTTCCATGATTTTTGCCCGGTCATAGAAAGTCGAGAGGGGCCTACCCATTTTGGTTGAGGCAAGAACAACGGCCACATTGTCATCAATCAATTGCAGACTGTCCCTGTCCCCCGTGGCAATAAAACAGCGGTCTTCCTGGGCACATTTGTCCGCAAAGGTGCCTAAAATGTCATCCGCTTCCCAACCCGCAAGCTCAACTGTTTTAAGGCCAAGCGCTTGCAGCAACTCTTTTAAAACGGGTAACTGCTGTGCGAGTTCCTCCGGCATGCCTTTACGCTGGGCTTTGTAGCCGCTGTACAGTTCGTGGCGAAAGGTCGGTGCTTTTACATCAAAGGCAATCGCTACCGCGTCGGGCGAGTAGTCCTCCTTGAGTTTTAAAAACATGGTTAAAAAACCATAAATAGCATTCGTGTAACGGCCATCCTTGGTGGTGAGCAGTTTGATGCCGTAAAAAGCTCTGTTGAGGATGCTGTTGCCGTCGATTACCAAGAGTTTCATAATTTGCTTACACTTCCTTTGTAGTTGATATGTGATAGAGAAGCGATGGTGGGACGGTGGAGAAGCAATGGAGAAGCGATAGGGGGAACGAATCGGAGAATTCCTATTGCTTTGCAATTGCTTTTCGTGACGGAGTCACGCTTCTCAATTATTTTCAAAATCTCAACATATTGTACCACAAAATTTCCGAATTGTGGTGAAAAAAATTTTTCGTTATGATAGTATAAGAGATGTAATATTTAAAAGTAATTTTTTTAGGGATGTGGCCGATTGAACATAGGCAATGTAATAATAAATGGGCCGGCAACGCTTGCCCCTATGGCAGGCGTGGCGGATAGAGCTTTTCGCGAGCTATGCACCGACTTTGGCGCGGCGTATGTCACGGGGGAAATGGTCAGTGCAAAGGGACTTTGCATGAATGACCGAAAATCGCGGGCGCTTTTGCTTGTTTCACCGGGCGAAAGACCGGCCGGTGTTCAGCTTTTTGGCGATGACCCTCAGATTATGGCACAAGCGGCTGTAAAGGTTTTAGACTTTGCACCCGAGTTTGTTGATATTAATATGGGCTGTCCTGCCCCTAAAATAGCCAATAACGGCGGGGGTTCCGCACTTTTAAAGCAACCCTTGCTTGCGCAAAAAATCGTGTCGGAGTGTGTAAAGGCAATCACTTTACCTGTAACCGTCAAGCTTCGAACAGGCTGGAATAGCGAAAGTGTCAATGCCCCTCTATTAGCGGCCCTATGTGAGCAGGCCGGTGCCGCCGCCATCACGATTCACGGGCGCACAAGAATGCAAATGTATGCGCCACCGGTTGACTTTGATACCATCAAAAAGGTAAAGCTGGCCGTGAGCGTCCCGGTCATTGGTAACGGTGATATAACCGATGGCAAGAGTGCGGCGGAAATGTTGGCCCGCACCGGTTGTGATATGGTGATGGTTGGCAGGGGCGCGTTGGGACGGCCATGGGTGTTTAGCCAAATCAACGCCTATTTAAAAGATGGCACGGTAGAACCGGAGCCGCCCATAGAACAGCGCATGGAAATTATGCTACGGCATATGAAAATGCTGTGCCTTTATAAAGGAGACTATATCGGTATGAAAGAAGCGCGCAAGCATGCCGCCTGGTACATCAAAGGCATAAGAGGCGCTGCCCACTACCGGCAGGAAACGGGTAGTTTGACAACGATACGGCAGTTAGAGCAACTGGCCGAAAAGGTTGTTGCCGATAACCGCCGGCTAAACTAACTAAACTAACGCTAAACACATGCGTCTATCACCGTGCGTTGAATTCCAGAGCACGCTGTGTTAAAATATAGTTAAATTTAGGGGTCGTTTTGAACCGGTCGGGAACCATAGCGCTTGCCCGGTACAAATATGCAAATATACAAATAAATACGTATCAAAGAAAGGAACCACGCTCATGAAAAAGACTGTATGCTTTTTATTAACCTTTGCCTTGCTTTTCACTCTGCTCGTGCCGGCATATGCGACAGGCGACGGTACAACGGCTAAAGCCATGCGTTTTCACAACGATGGCAGCTTTACCATCTTGCACATCACCGACCTGCACAAGAACCCCAAGGACACCTATGACGACGTCAATAATATTCTTTTAAGGCGGCTTGCCCAAAGGCAAAATCCGGACCTTGTTGTCATCACCGGGGACATTGCCATGGACGGCACACTCGAACAAATAAAAGACAACATCCGCGAAATTATGACAGCATTCGGTGACTACAACATCCCCGTTGCGGTGGTCTTTGGCAATCACGATTCCGAATCCGGTTTAATCAGCCGTGAAGACTTGATGGCCGTTTACAACAGCTACCCCAACTCCATATCCGTTGACGAAGGCGATTTACTCCCCGGCTGTGGCACATATACGGTACCCATTCTTGCAAGCGGCAGCGAAAACACGGCCTTTAACCTTTGGATGATAGACTCCGGCGCCTATGATGAGGAAGGCCACTACGGGTTTGTGATGCCTGAACAAATTGACTGGTACGTCAACAAAAGCAATCTACTCAAAGCTCATAATAATGGTGTGCCCCTGCCTTCGCTCATGTTCCAACACATCATCGTGCCGGAAATTTATGACGCACTTATAGAGGTTGACCACTGGGTACCCCATGCGGTAAAACATATTTATGATAAAGATAGATACTTTATTTTAAATCCCGAAAACACAAATGCAGGACGACTTGCGGAATACCCTTGTCCCCCCTATTACAATACCGGCCAATTTGAGGCAATCGTCGGCCAAGGGGATGTCCTCGCCATGTTCTTTGGCCATGATCACAGCAACACCTTTAATGTCACCCACCGCGGTGTAGACCTTGTCGCAACGCCAAAGGCAAATTTCCAAGGTTCATATGGTATGGATTTCGGCGCAAGACTGATAACGCTTAATGAAGCAGACACCGGCACTTATGAGACCCATCTCGTCCCGTTTTCCTCCCTGTACACGCTACAAGATTTAGGTTTAAAGTCTCTGCTGGCCTCCGGCATAAAACCAAACTCGGTAGAATTTAAAGCAACGTTTGTTATCAATTTTTTCACTCAACTGTACAAAATCGAATATTTCTTTACAACCGCTCTCTTAGAGCTCATCTTGGGCACCCGATATAACTATTTATAGGAGTCCGGGTTACAAAAGCACTCAAGCATCGTGCAACTATCATTAAAAAATAGCCCGATGAACCGGGTTAGTACGCTTAAAAAGAAGGGGCAGGCTTTGCAGCCTGCCCCTTTTGATTGTTGATTAATCCTTTTTCCGCTTGATGATGTCGTTGAGAATCACATAAAACTCGTCGTCATCCATGCCTTTTTCTTGCCCGGCGGTTTGAGCGGCTTCGACTGATTCCTCGGCAGGTGTTTCCTCCGACTGGGCAAAAATCTGTGATGCATCGGGCAACACCGGCGTCTCAAAAGGTTTCGCACTGCCAAAAGGACTGCCTTGGGCACCAGTGCTTTTGGTGCCTTGCTGTGACTCGGACTCTTTTCGGGGTGCTGTGTTGTCAAACCCGGTGGCCACAACGGCGATAATAATTTCGTCCGTCAAGCTGGCATCGTAGGTCAGGCCGAACGTAATATTCGCATCCGGGTGAACCTGCGAGGTGATAATGTCCGCCGCACTCTGAATTTCTTCAAGGTCAATGTCCTCGGATGCGGTGTAGCTGATGATGACACCCTTTGCCCCTTCAATCGATGTTTCAAGCAATGCGCTCTTGATGGCAGCATTTGCTGCGATAACCGCTTTATCCTTGCCGCTGGCCCTGCCCACACCCATATGCGCATAGCCTGCATCTTTCATAATGCTTTCCACATCCGCAAAGTCAAGGTTGATAAAGCCTGCCATTTTTATCAGTTCGGAAATGTTTTTAACCCCTTGCAAGAGTACTTCGTCCGCCAAGGCGAATGCCTCGGATACGGATAAACGGCGATCTTCCATCGCGCGCAAGTGCTCATTGGGGATAACGATAAGGCTGTCCACACTTGCCGCTAAACGGTCAATGCCCGCTTGCGCTTGTGACATACGTTTATTGCCTTCAAACTTAAAAGGTTTTGTAACCACGCCAACGGTAAGAATGCCCATTTCTTTGGCAACTTGAGCTATGATGGGTGCCGCCCCTGTGCCCGTGCCGCCGCCCATGCCTGCCGTGATAAATACCATTTCAGTGCCCTTGAGCACATCGGCAATCATATCGCGGCTTTCTTCCGCGGCTTTTTCTCCTATTTCGGGTCTGCCGCCGGCGCCTTGGCCACGGGTTGTTCTTTCACCGATTTGGATTTTGTGCGTAGCCTTGGAATGCAGCAGTATTTGTTTGTCTGTATTGATGGCTATAAACTCCGCACCAAGTACCTCCGACAGGATCATTCTGTTGACAGCATTACCGCCGCCACCACCAACACCGATGACTTTTATTTGTACCGTGCTTGCATATTCATTATCAAGTTCCATTGCCATTGCCGCTAACCTCCCACATAAATATATGGCTATACCCCATAATTGAGTAAAATTAATCGAACTTATATTAACATGTATAGTTGCCAAATACAAGTTAATTTTCAAATTTCGCCGATAATCCTATTTTTAAGGCTTAATTTTCTGTCTCGGGTTTTATAACGGCAGTTTTCAGTATCGTCAGGTCAAGTTCCGCCTTTTGCCCGGGGTATTGGGCGTCTTCACTTTTAAGAAGTTCTGCTGCAAAAACAAGTCTTTTTTCCAGCAGTTTCGGGGTACCGAGGTGCATCTTTATCCGATCTTGGTAGATTAACCATACATCGGTCGTATCTGCTATATCTATTAGTGTTATGTCCGGTAACCCGCTACTGTCGATGGCGGCAAGCAGGTCTTTGTAAATTTCAAGCGGCGAAGCTAACGCGTCATCTTGCTTATCAATTTCAATGATATGGCCCGTTTGCACGCTTTTGGGGGGCGGGCACGCCAGTCGCGGCAGCTTATCGTCAGGCGTTTGCGTCGTGCGTTCGAGCACTTTGCCATTTTTATCTAAAACTACGAAATCGTTGCCCTCTACGATGACAGCGGTAGCCTTGGTTTCGGTAAGGACAAATTGAATCGTACCAGGCATTTTGCGGCTGATTACCGCTGTACCGATGTAAGGAAGGTTCGTTTCGAGGCGTTGTTGGGCAGATTTAATGTCACTGAAAAACAAGTTTTTCCCGATGGCCAGCTCGGAGCTTGCAAAAACCTGCTCTTCGCTGTACACATGAGCACCTTCCACCGTATAATCAGCAACTTTAAAAATGGCAAAAAAACCGTAGACCAAACCGCCGATAAGAACCGAGGCAATCAGCACCCCACTGATAACCACAAGCAACAAACGGCGTTTTCGCTTTTTTCTGTTTTTTTCAGCCAAACGCTGCCGCTCCCCGGGCGTTATTTGTCGCCGAGAATGTTGATTGGATGGCGTTTTTGCGTTTGTAGCCATGTGATGCCTTTCCCCGGCACGCTGTGCCGGTAATTGTTTGGTAAAGGGTTATATAATCGGATTGCCTCATATTTTACTTGTTTTTTCGGCTAACGCTTCAATACACGCCAGTATACGCTGTGCGGAATCTTGGACGGCCATCTTTTTTGCTTTCGCTCCAATTTCCGCCATCCTTGCGGGGTTGCTCAGGAGCTTTTCCACCTCTTGCGTGAGCCGCTCACCGCTTAAGTCTTTTTCTTCAATCATAAGGGCAGCATCCTTTTCGACAAGTGCCATGGCGTTATGGTATTGATGGTTTTCCGCTACGTTCGGGGAAGGAATGAGTATGGCGGGCTTGCCCAGAGCCTGAATTTCGCTGAGTGAACTTGCACCCGCGCGGGATATGACCAAATCTGCGGCACTCAGGCAGCGTTCCATGTCGTTGATATATTCTCGGATGATGACATGCTTTTCGTTTTCAAGCTCAAGGCCCTTTTGTTTTAACAAGCCCGGCAGCCAAGTGCCCCCGCTCCCTGTTGCGTGCATAAAGTAGCAGTCAGCCGCCTTGTACTTTGCCTCAATCAAGCGGGCAACCGCCTCATTCACCGCGCGCGCACCCAAACTGCCACCCATGGACAAAATCATGGGACGCTCATCCAGACCGAGCTCGGCACGACTTTTGGCTTTGTCTGCATTAACAAGCTCACCCCTAACAGGCAAGCCTGTCAGAATGACATCCCCTTTTGATTGAAGGCGTTCCCCCGCGACCGCAACTGTCAGCATAACGCAATCGGCGTTTTTGGCGACAGCCTTGTTTGCAACGCCGGGGTAGGCGTTTTGTTCGTGAATGGCGGTGGGTATGCCGAGCTTTTGTGCCATGCGCAATACCGGTCCACTAACGTAACCACCCATGCCGACGACCACGTCGGGCTTAAAATCCAACAAGATTTTTTTTGCCTGGCGGGATGATTTTAAAAGCTTAGCCAGCGTCGAAAGGTTGCGTTTGAAACTTTCAATGCTGATGTCACGGCGAAAACCGCTGATATCGATACTCTTAAAATCGAAACCGGATGCCGGAACCAAGCGGGACTCCATTTTTTCGGCGGTTCCGACAAACAGAATTTGCGCCTGTGGAGAAGTCTTTCGAATCAGCCCCGCAACGGCAAGAGCCGGGTTGATATGCCCGCCCGTACCACCCGCAGCAAATAAAATTCTTTTATTGTTGAGCATAATCGCACCGCCTTTGCGCCGTGTTTTATTGTTTTTCCATCTTCGCCGTTCTTGAAACGGAAAGCACCATACCCATTTCCGCAAGCAAAATCATCAGCGATGTGCCCCCGTAACTGATAAACGGCAGGCTGATACCGGTGTTTGGTATGGTATCTGTAACAACGGCAATATGTATCACCGCTTGTAAACCAACTTGGAATACGATACCCATCACCAACAGCGTCCCAAAGCGGTCTTTTGCTCGGGAAGCAATGATAAAACCACGCCATATAAGCAGCCCAAACAAAGCGATGACAACAAGTGCGCCTAAAAACCCAAGTTCCTCGCAGATGATTGAAAAAATAAAATCATTATGTGCCTCGGATAAATAGATATGTTTTTGAACCGAATTGCCAAGACCCTTGCCCAAGAGGCCACCGGATGCAATGGCATACAAAGAGTTGTTGGTTTGCCAGCGCAAGCCAAGAGGTTGATAATCCTTTTTAAGCCAGGCGAAAATTCGCTTAAGCATATACTTGGGTGCGCTATTAGGGTCTCTCCCCCACGCCACAAATTGGGAAGGTAAAAAAGAGGCCGCCTCGTCCGGTTTATTGGTCGCCATCCAAAACGCATAAATAACCCCTGCGACCAACACCAACAAAGGGATGCCGAAAATAATAAACCAGCGAAGCTTTGCACCGCTGAGAAACAGCATAACCATACCGATACTCACAATTAAAACCGTGCCGGAAAGGTGGTTTTCGCTGAATATCAACACACTCATGATGATAATCACCGTCACATACGGCCACAGCAAAAGAACATTTTTAGATATTTGCTTGTAGTTGCGTTCCATCCCCCACGCGCAGAACATAATCAGCCCGAGTTTTGCTAGCTCGGACGGTTGAAATTGATTGAAAATAGGCACAGGCATATAGCGCCTTATCCCGCTTCTCCCCTCAAGTTCGACGTAATAATACAACACGGCAAAGAGCAGAATAATCGACACAATGAGTGCCAAGACAGAAAGCTGCTTGATAAAGTCATGATTGATTCTTGAAAAGATATATAAAACGACGATTCCCAAAAATGAAAAAGCAATTTGTTTGGTGATGTAGTGATAGGGGTTGTTCGAGATTTTATCGGATGAATCGTTGAGTGCCATGACATAGCTTGATGAAAAAACCATGATCAGCCCAATGCTCATTAAAAACAACACGATAATCAAAAACTTTAAATCAACTTCGCCCTTCGCAACGTAATACTTAAGCTTCCTTGGTTTGAGGAAAGGAAAGTACTCTTTAAACTTTCTTTGCGCAAGGGTTTTGATGTCACTTTTCAACTGCCTGTTATTCGGCAAAGGATTTTTATGTTGAGTGCCGGTCATTGTTTTCACCCCTGTCATGGCTAAAATAATGTCTTACCCTGATTATTTTATATAATAACCGCCGAAGTACATAAGCAGTACCCCGACAAGGCAGCCCACCAGATTCGCAGCCGTAAAGACTGCCACAATCTTATTTTCTCCCCATCCGCTTTTTTCAAAGTGATGATGAATAGGGGCCATTTTAAAGAAGCGTTTGCCCTTGGTGGCTTTAAAATATAAAATTTGAATAACATCCGACAGTGCCTCTATAACATAAATCAAGCCAACAGGCAAAAGAATGACCGGGCACCCCAGGGCATATGCAAGGGCCACAACCATGCCACCTAAAAACATCGAACCGGTATCACCCATAAAAACTTTGGCGGGTTTGCGGTTCCATACTAAAAAGCCGCCGCAAGCACCGGCTAATGCGGCCGCTACTAGACTCACGCCAAAAAGCCCCCGCATGGCCGCGATAATGCCAAGCGTAACCGCAGCGGTAATCGTCACGCTCGAACAAAGCCCATCAATACCATCGGTAAAATTGACGGCGTTAATTGTGCCATAGAGCACGCAAATCCCAAACAGCCAATGGAACACGCCCATATTGACATTGCCGATAAAGGGCACAAACATATGCGGCGTTCCACCCATGCCCATAAACAAACTGCTTAAAAAAGCGAGGGCGATAACAAGTTGCATAATCGTTTTTTGTTTGAAATTAAGCCCCATGTTACGTTTTTGGATAACCTTGATATAGTCATCCGCAAACCCCACAAGAGCAAAACTCAGCGCCATGAGTATCCCACTCCACAGCTTCGTTTTCATTTCCGCAACCACAAGGGGCACTGCGGAACTACCCATATAAATATCGCTACCCATCATTTGGGCTGTAATCATTCCGACAATAATCGCCGCTAATGTACCAAGAATAAACATGATACCGCCCATGGTCGGTGTGCCCTGTTTGTGTTTGTGCCAGATGGGGCCGATGTCCAATATCACCTGCCCAAACTTTAGCTTGAGCAGCCAGGGGATAATTAAAAACCCGAGCAAGGCCGTGACGGAAAATCCGGTACCCGCGGCAAGAATCATCAGCAATATGTTATTCATTGACTTTCAACTCCCTGTAAAGCATCTCAATAATATCCTCAAAACCCATGCCTCTGCTCGCTTTAAAAAGAACAGCGTCACCGGGCGAAAGCATGTCGCAAAGCACCCGGGATAGCTCCTTTTTATCATCAAAAGCCCGCACGGTGGGGACGCCCGCCTCTTTTGCCTTTTGCGCTGTGCGTTTTGACAAGGCGCCGAACGTCAGTAAAACATCGACATTATTCGCCCGGGCCTGAACGCCGGATTCGATATGCGCGGGCTGTGCGTAATCACCAAGTTCGAGCATATCCCCCAAAACCGCGATGCGCCTTGCCGCGTTTAAATCCGCCAGAACCCCCAAAGCCGCACGAACGGAATCAGGGCTTGCGTTATAGCAATCTTCAATAAATGTAATGCCTGCAAAATGCTTTATTCGCTGGCGCATACCGGCCGGCACATACATTGACAAAGCCGACGCGGCCTTTTGCGGGGTTACCCCCATCCATATACCCACCGCAAACGCAGCGAGCGCGTTATAAATATTGTGTTTGCCTATCGCCGGCAAACAAACCTGCTGTTGATTGCCCTTGCTCACAACGGTAAAGCGAGTGCTTGATTCGCTTTGTTCTATGTTACAGGCCCTAAAATCGCTTTTCTCATTCTCAATCCCATAATATAAGACAGGGTGTTTGTATGTTTGCGCATCAAACAAAAGACTGTCATCGGCATTGAGCAAAAGCGGCGCGTCATCACGCATACCGTGCATAATTTCCATTTTTGCTTGTAGGATATTTTCGCGTGAACCGAGGTTTTCGATGTGTGAAACGCCGATATTGGTTATAACACCGATATCCGGTTTACAAACACCCGACAAGCGGGATATTTCACCAAAGCCGCTCATGCCCATTTCAAGCACCGCTGCTTCATGGCTTTCACTCAGTTCAAAAATCGTCATCGGCAGCCCGATTTCGTTATTTAGATTGCCCGCATTTTTTAACACGTTGAAAGTACCCGCCAACACAGCGGCCGTCATTTCTTTGGTCGTGGTCTTGCCCACGCTCCCTGTTATACCCACAACCTTTGCATCAAACTGCAAGCGGTAGTGTGCCGCGAGTTGGAGCAGTGCAAGGCGTGTATCCGGGACCAAAAGCGCCCGTTCACCACAGCCCGTTTCTTTTTCACCTAAAACAGCTGCAGCGCCTTGTTCAAGAGCGGTTTTGGCAAAGGTGTGTCCATCAAAGTTCGGCCCGGCAATGGCTATAAAAAGGCAACCCGCCGACAGCTTTCGGGTGTCCGTACAGATGTCGGTTATCATTGGATTTATGAAGTTTTGGGCACCAAGCGCCCGAGCAATTTCCGCCAACGCCATCGGCTTCACAGTATTACACCGCCTCCTGCTTAGTGACGAGTCGTCCCACAGCTTACGCCTTGCCGGCGAGTATTTGAGCGATTATCTCACGTTCATCATAATGAATTTTCCCGGTTTTTAAGATTTGATAGGTTTCGTGCCCTTTGCCGGCGAGCACAACTATGTCGTCCTTCGCGGCTACATTCAGCGCCTTCTCGATAGCACTCGTTCGATTTTCCTCAACGATTACATTTTTGCCGGGTTTGTTCAACCCTTTCAGAATATCGTTTATGATTTCGCCCGGGTCTTCCGTGCGTGGGTTGTCGGAGGTTATGACAACGATGTCCGAAAGTCGCTCGGCAATTTCACCCATCAGGGGTCTTTTTGTTTTATCCCTGTCTCCTCCGCAACCAAAAACGGTGATAAGCTTGCCCAACTTAATTTCTTGCAGGGCTTTAAGAATATTTTCCAAGCCATCGGGCGTATGGGCATAGTCGATGATTACGGTATAATCCTTTTCGGTCGGCACAAGCTCCAGCCGGCCCGGTACACCGGGCGACGCGGCAATTGCATCAAGCACACAATCAAAAGGAATCCCCAATTCGACCGCGCAAACAGCAGCACCCATGGAGTTGTATACAGAAAATATGCCCGGCACACTCAAATGGACCCGACCGATAACATTGTTCCCGACAAGCTCATATTCGGCACCGGAAGGTTTCAGTCGTATGTTTTTGGCAGTGAAGTCCGACGCATCTGTATTGACCGAAAAAGTCACATATGGGCACGAAAGACCACTTATCATATATTCTGCCGCATCGTCGTCTAAGTTTATCACAGCCAGAGCCGCTTGTTCAAACAAGACACGTTTAGCAGCCTTGTAGCTTTCATAGTCACCGTGATAATCCAAGTGTTCCCGTGACAGATTGGTAAAAATGGCCGCTTCAAAATGAAGACCGGCCACGCGCTTTTGAGCGAGTGCCTGGGAAGACACCTCCATAACGCAATACTCGCAATCAGCCTCAACCATTTTTGCAAACAAGCAGTTTAGCTCAAATGGGTCCGGCGTTGTCAAGTTCGCTTCAAAGTCCTCCCCCGCAATACTGCTTTTGACCGTACCGATAAGGCCGATTTTTTTGCCGGCACTTTCCAAAATATCCCGCAGCAAAAAAGCGGTTGTCGTCTTGCCGTTGGTCCCTGTGATACCGATAATGGTAAGCTTTTGGGCAGGATTGCCAAAAAAAGCGGAGCATATGAGCGAATATGCCTGCCTGGTGTCCTTCACGAGAACCTGATTTTTTACTCCGGTGTCTTTTTGCGCTACCACTGCCGCGGCACCGGCCGCAACGGCCTCGGCGGCGGCGGCGTGACCATCAAACTGCCCACCTTGAATGCAAATAAACAAGCACCCCCGTGTCACCCGGCGTGAATCGTCGGTTACGGCGGTTATTTCCGTGTCGGTGTATTCCGACAGAATTTCACATTGTTGCAGCAGCTGTGAGAGTTTCATTTTTTTAGCCTCCCCGCAGTTTATCAGCGAACTTCCGACGAAACCGCATTTGATTGAAAAGATACGATAACCTCGGAACCGCAGATTACCCGCGTGTCTTTTTCGATATTCTGTTTATAAGAAACAAGCTCGCTTGGTGACGATATGTTGCCGGTTACCTTGATGTTAAGCCCGGCCGTTAAAGCCATTGCATAAACATCGTCCACGCGCTTGTTTGAAAAATCCGGCACGGTGGTTTTCGCAATTTGATAATCCTTATCCGTATACAAAATAACAATGCCGTTTTTGGGCAAACCTTGATCAAATGCGGGGTTTTGTGCGGTAATCTTGTCCCCGCTTCCAATCACTTTAAAGGACAGACCGGCACTTTCGATAATCTCTTTCGCCTGGGTAATACTTTTGCCGATAAGTTCCGGTGCTTTTGTGTTGAGCAACATCAGCTCGCTTTGGCTGTATTTCGGTTCAACATTCAAGTATTTTAATGTGTTGTCAACCACTTCGCGCGCTATGGGAGCTGCTATCCTTGAGCCGCCGACCTCGCCTTGCGGCTCATCGACCAAAATCAAAACCGCAATTCTTGCATCATCTGCCGGTGCAAAACAGGCAAATGACCCGACATAAAAGCCAGGTTTTTTAAGCTTTTGCGATGTACCTGTTTTACCCGCAACTTTGTAGCCGGGCACATAAGCATTTTTGCCGCTACCGTTTGTGACGACCAATTCCATCATATCCGTTACAGCCGCGGCGGTGGTGGCGGACACAACCTGCCGTCTTACATTAGGCTGCGTTGCCGCGATAATATTGCCGGCGTCATCAAGCTGCCTTGCAACAATATACGGTTGCATAAGCTTGCCCCCATTGGCAATTGCAGCGGTAGCGGTTATCATCTGTAGCGGTGTTACCTCAAAACTCTGACCGAAAGAAGAGCTCGCAAGTTCCACCTTGCCGAATTCTGTCGTGGAGTGGTAGGTGATAATCGGGGCGGACTTTGCTTCATTGAGTTCTATGCCCGTTTTTTCCATAAATCCGAAGGCTTCAAAGTATTGGCGGAACATGTCGATACCCAGGCGCTGACCAAGGGTAATAAAGAATGTATTGCAGGATTTCGCCAGTGCTTGTGATAGATTGACAAAACCGTGCCCGCTATGTAAATGGCAAGGAAAGGATGTATCCAGTATGGTTATTCTACCGGTACAGTTATATGTTTCCCCCGGTGACCATATCTTTTCTTCAATAGCGGCGGCGGATACAATGGGTTTGAAAACGCTCCCCGGCTCGTATGTCCACTGTGTACAATAGTTCAGCCACTGTTTCTCTTTTTCTCTTTTATAGGCTGCTTTTTGTGCAACAGAATCTTTGTTCTGTGCTATTTCTTCGGCAATCACTCTGTTCGTCAAGGTTTCCGGCGAGTTCAAATCATAATCAGGCTTGCCCGCCATGGCAAGGATTGCCCCTGTTTGGACATCCATTACGATACCGTAGGCACCGGCAGCCTTTGACTTATTGTAGACCTCCGTCAGGCCGTTTTCAAGGTAGTGTTGAATGTGCTGATCGATTGTCAGCACCAAGTTTGCACCGTTTTTTGCACTATGGACATTTTCAAGTTGAAACGGGATGGCATCATTCCCGGCGTCCTTGACCGTAACCATCCTGCCGGGCGTACCCTTTAGCAGGTCATCACAAGATTTTTCCAGCCCGTAACTGCCCCCATCCACCCCGCAAAAACCGATAACAGCGGAGGCCAATGTGCCGTTAGGGTAATAGCGCTTTTCATCCGTACGGATGCCAACCACATACTTATACGCAATAGCTTTTTCACTTTCATCCTTCGGGTTCTTATAGGACTCGCTACGCAAAGCAACAATCTTTTCTTTTTCGTCAAACTCAACTTGTTTCTTAACTTCCCAATACTCCGTTTTTTCCTTGTAGGTTGCTTCCCGCACTGTTTCCTTATCGATATTCAAGAGTTCCGAAAGCTTGCTGACTAATTCTTCCCGCATGCCCTCGTTATTGTATTCGGCAATTTTTTGGGGATTTATGTAGATTTTCCAAACCGAGGCGCTTTCGGCAAGAACCTTGCCGTTGATGTCGTAAATCGTACCCCGTTTAGCGGGAATACTTTCATCAAGCAGCTGCCTGAATTCTGCCTTCGCCCTATACTCCTCACCCTGTACAAACTGAACCCTCACAAGGCTTGCGGTACTCGCACCAAACCCTGCGATAACAAGCACGCTTAAAACAGTGGCGCAGCGCAAAAAAAGCCTTCTTCTCGGTGTTCTTACGGCCATAATAGTCCCTCATTGTTCAAAGAGCGGGGACAATCCCCGCCCCTAAAATATATTTAAACACCGGGTATGCTAAAAGACAGGCATCCCCAAATAGTTCGTAACTTTGTCCACTCCGGAAGCATTAAAATCAAATCGTTGATGACTTTGCGTTTTTTGCATGCCCTTATCTTTGATGTAATCTTGAACCTTTGCGAACGAGTACACCGTTTCGACTTGCGTCGCAAGGCGCACACTCTCGCTTTGCGCTGTTTCAAGCAGCACGATTTCCTGCTCCAATTGCATGGCAAGGGTGGAAATTTCCGCCATGCTTTGCAACTTAAAGCCGCCGTAAAGCAACGCCGCTATGCAAACAACGATGACCCTACGTAGCAGTCTATGCCTTTTTTCTTTTCGAAGTCGGAGTTCCTTCTTGCTTACTCTTTTTTGTTTAACCTCTTCAATGTCTGTTGGCACTTTTAAGGGCTCTTTTGCAGGCACCCCTGCCACCGAAGGTGCAAACAAGGAAAGGTCATAAGCCGCATTATTGTCATGATTCGCCATGGTTGAACTCCTCTCCGATTTTTTCTATCACTCTCAGGCGGGCACTTCTGCAGCGCGGGTTGTTTTCAATTTGTTGAGGGGACGGTTTTTTCGCTTTGAAGGGTAAAAGCCCTTTTGGCATTTTACCGCATACACAAATGGGGAACTGAGGCGGGCATGTGCACCCGGCGCAAAAAGTGGCGAATTTTTTCTTTACAATCCTATCCTCTAATGAATGGAAGGTGATAATAGCAAGCCTGCCGCCAAGCGCAAGGGATTCAAACATCGTATCCAGCGCTGAGCCCAAATAGCTTAGCTCCCCGTTTACTTCAATACGCAGTGCCTGAAAGGTTCTGCGTGCCGGGTGACCGCCCTGCCTGCGGGCTGCCGCGGGAATTGCTGTTTTAATGATGTCAACCAGTTCAAAGGTTGTTTCAATCGGTTTGCTTGCTCGTGCTTTCACGATTGCCCTGGAAATTGAGGGCGCATATCGTTCCTCACCATATTCATAGAGTATCTTTTGCAAAGCACCTTGAGGAAGTTCATTGACCAAATCCGCAGCGCTCACCCCTTGCATGCTCATGCGCATATCAAGCGGGGCATCGTTATGGAAAGAAAAGCCACGTTCTGCCGTGTCTAACTGATGCGAGCTAACCCCTAAATCCGCTAAAATTCCATCCGTCTTTGCCAAAGCGTTTTCCACCAGTATGGTCTGTAAATTTGTAAAATTGTCGTTCACTACGGTTACATTTTTAAATTTGCCCAACCGCTCCATCAGCGTTTCCACTGCTTCGGGGTCCCGATCAATGGCTATCAGGCGGCCATTTTCAAGTTTTGCCGCAATGGCTGCACTGTGCCCCCCGCCGCCGGCGGTACAATCGACATATACGCCGTTGGGTTTAATGTTGAGTGCGTCAACCGCTTCGTCAAAAAGAACCGGAACATGTTCAAAGTCCATGACTGCTCCTTAAAACTGAAAGTGGATTGCCGTATCTTCGCCCTTGGCCTTCTTGGCTTTTCTCGCCGCATCTCTTTGGGCACGCATTGCCTCGTAATCCGTCTTGTTCCAGATTTCAAAGTGACGCCCTGCACCAAAAAGAAGAACCTCTTTTTCGAGGTTGGCATATTGGCAAAAATCCGCGCTGATGGTTATACGGCCCTGTTGGTCAACTTCCACAACATCCAAATTTTCATAAATGTCCCTGAGCATATCTGTCAGGTCCCTGCCTGCGGTCATACCGGCGGTAGCTATCTTGACGGCTTCCTCCCAGTCTTCCGGTGTATAGCCGGACAGGCATTTATCCCCACTCATGGGCTTATAGAGCAAAAATGTTTTGCCCAAAAAGTCACGAAGTTTTGTAGGGATAAAAAGCCTGTTATTTTTGTCAATACTATGAGAATAATTACCCGCAAACAAGGCCATTTTTACCCCTCCAATCCCTTATTTTTAAAAATGAATTTTACCGATTTATGCCTATTCGCTCCTAATTGACCCTATTGTAACACATCACGCACACAAATCAAGCATTTTTATAAAATATCGGTCGTTTTATCAATCTTTTTTTGAACAATTGTTGTCATTTGCCGGTGGTATACAACATATAGTATTTTGCAAACATAGGCGGCTGCCGGGCAGGGCGAAAAAAAAGACCTGTAAACCACATGGTTACAGGTCTTTTTTAAATATTATATGTAACGTTAAAGCTATTGTTCGTTGTTATCGTCCGTTGCTATCGTTGAACTTATTTTTTCTAAGTCCCTCGTCCAACGCCACCGCCTATTCCTCGTCCATATCCCAATTATGCCAAACCGCTTGGACGTCGTCGTTGTCCTCAAACATTTCCAGCATTTTTTCCATGTTTTTAATATCGTCTTCGGCGGTCAGCTTGGTAAATACGCATGGCACAAATTCAATTTCCGCCGAAAGGAAGGTGTAGCCCTTTGCCTCCAGCGCATCCCTGACGGTGCCAAAGTCGTTGGGTTCTGTGCGGACGACGTACACATCCTCTTCGGTTAAAAGGTCTGCCGCACCGGCATCTAAGGCGTCTTCCATGAGCTTGTCCTCGTCAACGCCTTCTTGCTCAATAGCCAGAACCCCTTGCCGGCCGAACATAAAGGATACGCAACCACTTTGCCCCATGTTGCCGCCGTATTTGTCAAAATAATGGCGGATATCGGCAACGGTGCGATTCCTGTTTTCCGTCAACGTTTCTACAATAACGGCTATACCGGAAGGACCGTAGCCCTCGTAGATAATCTCTTCATAGTTTTGGTCGTCGCCCTCGCCCGCTGCTTTTTTGATGATGCGCTCGAGGTTTTCATTGGGCACATTGTTCGCCTTACCTTTGGCGATGGCATCTTTAAGCTTTGCGTTGATTGTGGGGTCCGGCCCGCCCTCTTTAACGGCAACGGCAATTTCACGCCCGATTTTGGTAAAGATTTTGGCGCGCTGCGTGTCTGTTTTTTCTTTTTTGCGTTTGATGTTACTCCACTTGGAATGTCCTGCCATTTCTTCCCGCCTCTGTATGATTTATTCTTGTTTGAAATTGTAGCATTGAGGTGTATTTATGTCAAGGCACGCAAGGCTTACAAAAGCACGGTTCGTGTTAATTTTCAGTAAGCTTGAAGCCCTCGCCGACGATTTCGCCCGCTTCGGAAATGATGATAAAGGGGTTTTCGTCATAATGCTTGATGATTCGATTAAGTTTGGAAACCTCGCTGCTGCGCACGGCGCAGATGAGCATACTCTTATGATGACCGGTGTAGCCGCCTTGAACGGGTAAAATAGTCACGCCGCGTTTCATTTGCGTTGTGACGGCCTTTGATATTTCCGTCGCGTGGTCGGTAACCACCATGAGCATTTTGCCGTTACCGGTGCCGTAAAGCACATAATCAATCACACGAGAACACACAAAAATAACAATCGCCGCATAAAGTGCGCTTTCCATACTTTTGAACACCAAGGCCGCCGCGGCAACGATCAGGGCGTCGGAGGCCAGGATAACCCGCCCCATGGAAATGTGCGGCCACCTCTTGCGAATAATTCTACCAAGGATATCCGTTCCGCCGGTGGTGGCACCCCGGACAAATACCAAGGCTAGCCCGGCCCCCGTTATCGCACCGCAAAACAAGGCAGCAAGGAGTTTGTCGCCCGTATACTCAGGGAAAAAAGGCGCAAAAGCATCCAGCATAATGGATAGAATGACCGTTGCCCAAAGCGTTTTTGCCACAAATTTCCACCCCAAACGCATCCAGGCAAACAAAATGAGGGGAATGTTGAGCAGAAAATAAGTCAAGCCGACAGGTGCATTGAACAAATGGTTGAATATGATGGCAAGACCGGTAACCCCGCTTTGCGCAATCCCGTTGGGCACGGCAAAAATCAAAACCCCGGCTGCGTAAAGAGCGCAGCCGGTAAACCAAAAAAGGTTGTCCAGCAGCAAATCTTTTACGGCGGAGGGGGTAATTTTATTCGCTTTAACCTTGGTTTTTTCCATATTCGCTACTTTCATAACAACCGCTGCCGATTATTTTACCGGCCATCGTCTTCATAGATGATGTCGAACAGTTCGTGCACACGGTCGATTTTTTCACTCAGATAAAGCCAGCCAAAAAGTGCTTCGAGCCCGGTTGAGGCGTGGTACTGTGCCTCGGTCGCATTTTTGGGTTTATGGCCGGAATTTGCGTTCCTGCCGCGTTTGTAAATGGCAAGCTCATCCTCGGTGAGTAGGGGCAAAACAAGCTCTACCGCAAGGGCTTGTGCGCCCGCGCAAACGCGTTTTGCGCACATTTCATGCAGTTTGCCGACCGGGCGGTTAGCCTGCTTGACCACTCTTTCCCTTACCAGCAGGTCAAAAACAGTGTCGCCTATAAAGGCGAGTGTCAGCGGGCTTAACAGTCCCGGAGACCCCGCATCATTATGGGACATAGTCGAATTCAAAATCATAAATTGAAACGGTGTCTCCTTCCGTAATGCCTTTTTCCACAAGTGCGTCAATAACTCCGCTTGAAATGAGAATACGTTGGAAATATTGCAAGGACTCATAGTCATCCATATCTGTTTTTTGAAGAATTTTTAGCAGCCATTCCGACTCCACAAAATAAATCTCGTCATAAATATTCACCGTAAAACCGCTGTCTTTTTGCTTTTCAAAAAACTCCAGCGGGATCTCTTGCGCCTCAAACTTTTTTACCGGGGGCAAGGTTTGCAGTTTAGCGGCGATGGCATTGACAAGTTCCGCCGTGCCTTCCGCAATCGGCGCACACATGGTATAAAACGCGTAGCCTTTGCCGGTGATATAGTCCCGAAGCCTTTCCAACTGCTCGGGCGTGGCCAAATCGGTTTTATTGGCCGCCACAATCTGCGGGCGTTTGGCAAGTTCAGGGTCAAATGTTTCCAGTTCAGCATTGATTTTTTCAAAGTCTTCCACGGGGTCACGGCCTTCACTGCCGCCGGCATCCAAAATATGCACCAACATGCGGCAACGCTCCACATGGCGCAGGAATTCATGCCCGAGCCCGACACCTTCGCCCGCGCCTTCAATGAGCCCGGGGATATCCGCCATAACAAAGGACTGCCCTTCCCCGATATAAACAACGCCAAGCACAGGTGTTATTGTTGTAAAATGATAATCCGCTATAATCGGCTTTGCCTCACTGACAACGGAAATGAGCGTGGACTTGCCGACATTGGGGAAGCCTAGCAAGCCGACATCTGCCATCAATTTGAGTTCCAGTTCAACTTCCCATTCCTCACCCGGTGTGCCGTCTTTTGCAAAGTTTGGCGCCTGACGTGTGGGTGTGGCAAAATGGCTGTTCCCCCACCCGCCCCTGCCGCCTTTTGCGGCAACAAAGGGCTGCGTGGTAGACATATCTGCCATGACAGTTCCACTTGCCACCTCACGGATAATGGTGCCGCGGGGGACGCGGATAACAAGGTCTTCGCCTGTTTTGCCCGCGCGCCGTCTCGGTTCGCCATTTGCACCGTTTGGGGCGGTGTATTTGCGTTTGTACTTAAAGTCGGCGAGTGTTGCCAAGTTTTCATCAACCTGAAACACAACATTGCCGCCCTTGCCGCCATCCCCGCCTTCGGGGCCGCCGGCTGCGACATATTTTTCACGGCGGAAAGCTACCTTGCCATCTCCGCCGCCGCCTGCCTTTATCTTGATTTTTGCCTTGTCTACAAACATTTTTTCTCCTTCGCATCATGTACACTGTCATAACTGTAATTTATTGTGCCCTTGCCTCTTGGACGGCCGCCACAAATTGCTTTGCGGTTGCCGTTACAAGTGCGTAGTCGCCCGTTTTGGCACCCGCCGTGAGTGCACCGCCAACCCCCAGGGCAACAGCGCCCGCTTTTATCCACTCGCCGGCGTTAGAAACATTCACGCCGCCCGTGGGCATCATTTTTGCATAGGGGATAGGCCCCTTAATCGCTTTAATAATAGCCGGGCCGAACAGTTCCCCCGGGAATATCTTTAAAATATCCGCGCCCGCCTCCATTGCCAGCACCGCTTCGCGTATTGTCATAACACCCGGCATCACCGGCACGCGGTAACGGTTGCACATCTCAACCGTCTGCGGGTCGAAATAGGGGCTGACAATGTAACTTGCCCCTGCCAGCATTGCAATTCTGGCAGTCGCCGCATCCATTACGGTACCGGCACCCAAAATAATTTGGTCAGGTGTGTATTTTTTTGCCAAGCTCTCTATCACTTTATCCGCATGAGGCACGGTGAAGGTCAGCTCAATAGCAGCGATGCCGCCTTCGATACAAGCGTCTGTTATCCTTGCGGCTTGATCGCAACTTTCCGCTCGGACAACGGCTACCACACCGCATTGCTGAATCTTTGTTAAGATAATCTCTTTATCCGTTTTATTCATACTGCACTATCCCCTCTATCGTTGCACTCTCGCTGTGCCACCTTTTATCAAGGCCTCTACTTCGCTTTTGGCGGCCATGGATGTATCCCCCGGTGTGGTCATCGCCAGTGCCCCGTGTGCAACACCATAATTGACCGCCTGTTGCGCGTCGTCGGTTGTTATTAGCCCATAAATAAGCCCCGAGGCAAAACTATCCCCGCCGCCTATTCTATCATAGACTTCGAGTCTGTCAAGGCTTATCCCTTTACACAGTTTGCCATCGGCCCAACAAATGGCACTCCAATCGTTGACAGTAGCGGTTTTCACACTGCGCAAAGTGGTTGCAACCACCTTAAAATTTGGGTAAATTTTCACGGCGTTTTCAATCATCTTGACATAACCGTCAATATTCAACTCCCGTAAGTTTTCGTCATTGCCTTGCACGTTCAGCCCGAGGCAGGCCGTAAAATCTTCCTCATTGCCGACCATTACATCGACATAAGAGGCAATCTCTTGATTAACCTGCTGTGCTTTGTCTTTACCGCCGATACTTTTCCATAGCGACGCGCGGTAATTCAAATCATAGGAAACAACCGTGCCGAATTTTTTAGCGGATTTGACCGCTTCAATAACCACTTGCGCGGTTGAATCCGAAAGTGCCGCAAAGATGCCGCCCGTGTGAAGCCACCGAACCCCCAGTGTGCCAAAGATGTAATCCCAGTCAACATCACCGGTTTTTAGTTGAGAGGCCGCTGAGTTGCCCCTGTCGGACACACCGACAGCACCCCTTACGCCAAACCCACGCTCGGTAAAGTTGAGCCCATTGCGCACATTTTTGCCGATACCGTCGTAAGGGACCCATTGTATGAGCGTGGGGTCAACCCCGCCTTGCAAAATGAAATCTTCAATGAGCCTGCCAACCTCGTTGTCCGCCAGGGCAGTCACAACAGCCGTTTTCAGCCCAAAGCAGCGGCGCAGGCCACGCGCGACGTTATATTCCCCGCCGCCTTCCCAAACGCGGAAGTTGCGTGCGGTTTTTATGCGCGTGTCGCCGGGGTCCAGGCGCAACATAACCTCGCCAAGCGCCAACATGTCGAACGCGCAGTCCTCAGCAGGTCGTAGTTTTAAAAGCAAATTGATCACTCCCGCGTTTTATTACACCGGTGTCTACACGCCGGAAAAAGCCGAAAAACCACCGTCCACAGGCAAAATAACGCCGGTGATAAAGCCCGAATACGCTTCGTCACACAAAAATAGAAGTGCACCCGTTAAATCCGCCGGCACACCAAACCTGCCAAGGGGCGTGTGTGATAAAATTTTATCGGACCGTGGCGTCAGCGAACCGTCTTGATTGTACAGCAGTGTTTTGTTTTGATTGGTCGCGAAAAATCCCGGTGCCAAGGCATTGACACGCAGCCCCACATCCGCAAAGTGCACCGCCATAAACTGCGTAAAGTTTGAAACTGCCGCTTTTGCCGCCGAGTAGGCGGGGATTTTCGTCAGCGGCCTGTAGGAGTTCATGGAGGATATGTTCAAAATACAAGCATTTTGTTTGTCCACCATGTCAATCGCAAAAGTTTGGGTTGTTAAAAGTGTACCCAAAAAGTTTAGGTTAAAAACAAACTGGATACCCTCGGGGTCCAGGTCAAAAAAGGTCTTGAGGCCTTCGGCTCTTGCCGTTAAATCCCCCGGTTCAAACGTTTCTTTTGTCGTATTGCCCAGGGGCGAGTTGCCGCCTGCGCCGTTGACCAAAATATCGCAAGTACCCAGTTTTTCCGCAACCGTTTTCCTCGCCTGCTCCAGGCTTTCTTTTTCGAGCACGTTGCAAAGTACCGCAATAGCAGTCCCCTTGTTGGCGTTAATTTCGTCCGCAACCGCCTGCGCGGCTTCCAATTTCAAATCGAGAATCGCCACTTTAACACCAAACGCCGCTAAATCTTTGGCAAAACCGCTGCAAAGCACACCGCCGCCGCCCGTAATGACCGCGACTCTATCCTTCAAATTTTCATGACCCAGCATACTAATACCCTTCCTTTTGCGTGAAAGCCGTCCCTTTCACACCATTATATTTTTATGTATCTTTATAATCCTTATGCACCGCTGACGGCGGTGTTCATCTCACACAAGTTCCGCGCGCTTGCCGGTTTTAGCGGACTCGTAAATGGCCAGTACAACTTCAACCGCTTTACCGCCTGCAAAAGCATCAATATCAAAGGGTCTGTCTTGCAAAATGCTTGCGTAAAAATCACAAACCAAAGCCACATGACCGGTACCCCAACAAGCTTTACCGGGGTAATCCTTGGGTTCAAAACTTTTTATGGCGGTTATTGTTCCGCCTTCTTCTATCTCATAAAGGTTATCACCCTCTATGCGAAAAACAGCGTTTTCGCACTTGAACTCCATTAATACCGGTGCGTCGGTCGTATAGGCGACCGTGGCATAAAACACGCCACCCGCGCCACCCGCAAACTCAAGCACTGCGCTTGCGGTGTCCTCCACTTCAATAACCCCTTGAAGATGATCATTTGAAATATGACCGGTGACAGCCCTAATCCCGCCGGCAACATATTGAAGCATATCCAAGGTGTGAATCGCTTGGTTTATCAATACGCCACCGCACTCTTTGTCCAAGGTTCCATGCCAGTCGTCCGAATAATAGTCGCGCCCTCGCTGCCAAGTCACAAACCCTCTGGCGCTCAACACCTTGCCGTATTTTTCCTCATCCTTTAATAATTTTTGCAGATGCAAGGCGGAATGGTTGTAACGGTTTTGAAAGCAAGTGCCCACTTTCAGCCCGGTTCTTTGCTGTGCTGCTCGGAGTGCCTCCAGCTCTTGCAGGGTTACCGCGCAAGGTTTTTCTATCAAGACATGAATACCCCTGTCAAGGGCGTCCAGTGCCATAGGTGTGTGCAGGTAATGCGGTGTGCAGATGTGCAAGACATCCGGTTTTTCGGCATCCAACATGGCATCAAGGCTTGCATAAGGTACTGCGCCGGTTTGAGCCGCGACCTTGTTTGCTCTCTCAATCTTAATGTCGGCAACGGATATCAGCTGAGCATCCTCGCTATTTTGAATAGCATTTATATGCGCGCCGGATATACCCCCGCAGCCAACAAGTGATATTTTCATCTATACGATAATCCTTTCACATAGGCTTTCGCCCATCGTTTTTTGATTTGTATTTTTGGACAAGGTCTGCTTTAGAACGAAGCAGACATATCCTCGGCAACGGTTCCCTTGGCTTGCTCTTTCGCCTTGGAGCCCGCTATCTTTTCCTGCAGCTTGGCATAAAACAGGTCTTCATCAATAGGCAGGTCAACAGTTTGACCAAGCCACGAAGACAAGTGGGCAGCGTTCGAAATCATCAGACCGTTAATGCCTTCTTCCCCCCTACCGACAAGCGGCTCCCCGCGCAAGATGTTCGCCGCGAACGCGTTGAGAACACCCGTATGTTGCGGATTCCATCCATCTGTTTCAAGCGTGCGCCATGCGCCTTTGGGCTTACCAAAGCCACCGGCGGCCCCGGAGCAGTGCTCACTGGTGGGAATTTCCAACTCATAAAGCTTGAGTTCATTGTTTTCACACACGATGTGACCTTTGTCCATGGTTATCTCTAAACGGTTCGTACCCGGTGCGTCGCCCGTGGATGTAATAAAAACACCCGTCGCACCGTTTTGGTATTCCGCATAAATAGTAACATCGTCTTCAACTTCAATATTATGCCATTTGCCCTCACGGCAGAAGGCTCGAATTTTGGAGGGCATACCGCAAATCCACTGCCACAAGTCCAGATTGTGGGGGCACTGGTTGAGCAACACTCCGCCGCCCTCACCGGCCCAAGTAGCACGCCAGCCGCCGGAATCATAATAAGCTTGGGTACGGTACCAGCTGGTGATAATCCAGTTCACTCGGCGGATTTCACCAAGTTCCCCGCTCTGAACCACTTCCCTGAGCTTGCGGTAGAGGCAGTTCGTGCGCTGGTTATACATAATAGCATACACCTTGTCGCTTTTCGCCGCCGCCTCATTGGCTTGCCTTACCTTTTTGGTATATACACCGGCCGGTTTTTCCGTCAAGACATGCAGGCCTTTTTCAAGCGCGTACATGGTATATTCCGGGTGGAAATAGTGCGGGGTAGCAATTACTACGGCGTCACAGGTTCCGCTGTCCATAAGTTCTTCCGCCGTGTTAAAGCACAGCACATTAGGCAGGGCATCCGTCACTGTTTCAAACCGTTCGGGGTCGATGTCCGCCACGGCAACCAGGCGCATTTCCTGCAGCTGACCGTCATAATAATAGTGGAAATGGCTCGTACCCATGTTGCCTATGCCGATAATGCCGTAGCGAATCGGCTGAACTTTTTCCACAAGCGCATGGCAAGCCGCACAAGCCGCGGCGAAGGACGCTTTATTATCAGGATAGGTGAATTTTTCTTTAATGCTGTCGCCGCCCTCCTTTTCAAGCGCGCTGAAACCGGCAAAAACTTTGAGATGGGGTTCAACGGAAATGACTCTCGGCCCTTCTTTTTTGGCGAAACGGCGCAAAACCTCTTCCAAATTGCCGTCGCCCTCGCCCGCAGGCACAACAAAGCCCGTTTCTTTCACGGCATCTTTTATATGAAGGTATTCAATATAGGGTTCCAGCATCTCATATGCGGGCAAAATATCGACACCGCATTGGATGAAGTTTGCGGGGTCAAAAATGCCGCCGAGCTTGCCTTCAAACTTCTGCAACAACTCCAGGCAACGCTCGGGCGTATCGCCGTAAATCCCTTTTTCGTTTTCGTGACAGCAAAGGATAAAGTTCTTGTCTGCATAATCCGCCATTTGACCGATTCTACTGAAAACTTCTTCCTTATAATCCTCATAGCTTTCATCTTCCGAAAAATAGAAGCTGAACATTCGGATGTATTCCGTATCAAGTGCTTTCGCGACCTTGACGGTGTTTTTGAACATTTCAAAATGCTCTTCAAAATCATCGTCAATGGGAATTTTCCCATAAAAAGAGCCGATGGAGGATACTTGCATCCCCTCGGCATCCAACAGTTTTTTTAATTCTTTCGCTTCGTCAACAGTGAACGTGGAAATGTTCTTCCCGTTTACACCGCGCAACTCCATGTGGGTAATCCCATTTGCTTTGCACGCCGCAATTTGCTCATGGATATCTTTGGACGCTTCGTCGGAAAATGCTGAAAAAATGAATCTTGCCATGTTACCGTTCCTCACTTTTCAATTATTTTTTGCACACTAACTTTAACACATATTGCATAAAAATAAAAGGTCAAAATCAAAAAAGACAGGAAAAAGTGCCCTTGTGACTATTTTCTCTATAATTCCGATTGTGATGCTAAAATGCCATACTTTTATGGCAGTATACTAAAGAATGGAGGCGCACATGGTGAAAACTTTACTTGAAAAAGCGATTACGTACGACTTTCCGCAAACACTGCCCATATCCGTGGGTATGCTGCCCGCAGCGTGGATAAAATATGGTGCTGTGTTGCAAGGCGTTATTGACGAATACCCTCAGTTTTTTGGGGACAAGCACGTTGACCTGAGCGAAATCAGTATGCCCCCATCGTATCGCAGCGGCTCCTTCAAAGATGAATGGGGCTGTGTTTGGGAAAACATTGAAGAAGGCATGGAGTCCATCGTCAAAGGGCACCCGATTAAAAATGAGCAGGACATTTTTGAGCTTGAGATTCCGTCGGAGCGCAGTGGGCGTTTACCGCACGGCTTTATGTATTTGCGATTGCTTGATTTGTGCGGCTTTGAGCTCGCCATGACCTTGTTTGCCGAAGAAGGACCGGCTATACAAACCCTCCTAGACAAAGTGCTCCAATATAATATTCACCAAGTGGAAGCCATCTTGCCCCGCCTTGGCAAAATCACCTATTTCGGCGACGATTTGGGTATGCAAAAGGGCATTGCTATCGGGCCGGAAAGATGGCGCAAATATTTAAAACCCTGTTACCAAAAATTATACGGCATGGTAAAAACAAAAAAGCAAGACGCCCTTATTTATATGCACACGGATGGATGTATTTGGGAAATTATGCCCGACCTTGTCGAATGCGGTGTGGATATAATCAACCCCCAATACAGCGCAAACGGGCTTGACAACTTGGTGCGTGTTTGCAAAGGTAAAATACCCATCAATTTGGACTTGGACCGTCAATTTTTCCCCTTCGCCACGCGCTCGCAGATTTTCGACCACGTGGGCGAATGTGTGGAGGCTTTATACTTGCCGCAAGGTGGCTTGGGGCTCAATGCGGAACTGAATTATGAAGTACCCTTGGACAACATCGTGGCAATATTAGACGCTTTGGAAAAATACAGGCACTACAAAGGTTGAACCCTGTACTTTCTCTGTTATTCCGCGCAAAACCGCCCTAAATGAGCAAGCTCATTTAGGGCGGTTCATTTTTATCACTGATTGGGTGGGATCTTAATAATTCATTTTCCTGATTTCAAAATAAGCGCGGGGATGGTTACAAGTCGGGCAAACTGACGGTGCCGTTTTACCTACATGTAAGTGACCGCAATTGCGGCAAAACCAAACGACTTCTTCGGTACGCTCGAAAACGATGCCGTCTTCCAAATTCGCAAGCAACTGACGATAGCGTTCCTCATGCTTGTTTTCAACTTTGGCGACCAACTTGAACAGGTTTGCTATCCTGGTAAAGCCTTCTTCACAAGCGACATCCGCAAACTCCTTGTACATTTCGGTCCATTCGTAGTACTCACCTTCTGCCGCGGCAAGCAGATTATCTGCCGTGCAGGGCACGCTACCGCCGTGCAGTTCTTTAAACCACATTTTGGCATGCTCTTTTTCGTTGCCCGCTGTCTCTGCAAAAATTGCCGCTATTTGCTCATAGCCTTCTTTTTTTGCCGCTGACGCGAAATAGTCGTACTTATTACGCGCTTGTGACTCACCGGCGAAAGCCGCCATTAAATTCGCTTCTGTTCTGCTACCTTTGAATTCCATAATCAATAAACCTCCAAATTATAATTAAATTAAAACCAATGGTCATTATACCAAAAATAGTTATTTATTACAAGTTTTAAAACAAACAATCGACGGCCACGCCGGTAAAAACTTTATAAATTTTAAAAAGTTTAAATAAATCGTTGCGCATTTTTATTGATATATTCTGCGACCAGCTCACAAACATCGTTTTGCTCCAAAAACGCCGCGAATGCTTGGTCTGCCTTGTGTATTTCCGCCGATATGAGCGAAACGTCCTCATTATCGCCGTCAAAAGCCGCATATTCCTCATTGTAAAGCTCTACGGCTTTACAGCCAAAAATCAAGCGCACAGCCTCACCTGCTATCGGCGTGAGCGGTTTACCATTCATTTTAAAAAACTCGCTGAGCTTTTCACTGCCATCGAGCAACACATAGTAAAGCGCATAGATATATTGCTGCGGTTTTGTAAGCTTTTCAAACGCCGCGTTCATATCGCTTTCTTTTTCAAGATTGGCTTGAATGTTCAAAGCGATGCCGTCTAAAAGGGTTTGTGGTCGGGCCGTTTTCATCAGCTCGGGTGTAAGGTTTGCAAAATCTGCGCGGGTTCGGTTTTCATACTTCAAGCGTTCGATAATCTTTTCCTTTTCAGCCCTCGCTTTAGCAGATGCTTTGTAAGCCTTGAAGCATACAAATACAGTTAAAATTGAAGCTGCGATAAAGGCCAAACTCAAGTACCAATACTCTGTAATCGCATTAAGCATTTTATTCCTCCTTGTGCAACATTTTATAGATGTCGCCTTTTTTTTGCCCGGTTAGTTTTGCCGCTTGCTTTGCGGATTCATTGAGCGGTAATCCTTCTTTTATCAGGCCGCGCGCCATTTCAACCGCCGATTCCAAGGTTTGCGGCTCTTCTTCCTCAACAGGTGCCCCTTCAATAACCAAAACAATCTCCCCCTTGAGTTTCTCTTGGGCAAATTTCTGTGCGGCGTCGGGCAGTGTTGTAAGGATTACCTCTTCATATATCTTTGTGAGTTCGCGGACAATCGCTACCTTTCGCTCCCCAAAGGCGGCGGCAAGGTCTTTTAAGGTAGAGGGTAATTTGTGCGGTGCCTCATAGAATATCATGGTGCGTTTTTCGTCCAGTAACGATTTGATATGCTCACGTCGATTTAATTTATTGACACTTAAAAAGCCTTCAAAAGTAAAACGCCCTGCCGGCATGCCGGAAACAGCGAGCGCCGCCACAAAAGCACTCGGCCCGGGAACAACTTCCACTTTTATGCCGAGCTTATGGCAAAGGCGCACCAAATCTTCACCGGGGTCAGATACTGCAGGCATCCCCGCGTCCGTCACCAGGGCGCACACTTCTCCGCCGATTATTCTAGCAGCAATTTGTTCGCCTTTTTCAAATCGGTTATGCTCAAAATAGCTGACCATAGGCTTTTTTAGCTCGAAATGGTTAAGTATCTTTATTGTGACGCGTGTATCTTCCGCGGCGATAAAGTCACACTCGCTCAGCGCATCCAGTGCCCTTGGTGAAAGGTCACCCAAATTGCCAATAGGCGTGCCGACTATCATCAGTTTGCTCAGCGTTTCCACTCCCCTTTTGTCTCTAAAAGCAGTTGGTTTATTTTGCTTCGGCGTTGTTTGTCTGCATGGCATATTCCCCGTAAATTGCTTTCATCTCGTGAGAATAATCGCCATTATCATTTTTGATGAATAACTGCGGTTCGACAATTAACCCTGCTTTGCCGCCTTTTTTAGCTTCTAGCAGAATAAGCCACGGTGCTTTACCTACAGTTTGCGCAACCATGCGCAGGCGCTTGGGTTCCAACCCTGCACTGCGCAAGGCGACGAACACATCGCAAAGCCTTTCGGGGCGGTGGCACAGGCAAAAACGCCCGCCGAACTTTAATATCCCCGCCGCTGCCACTGCCACTTCCTCAACAGTGCACATCACCTCGTGACGGGCAATCAGCTGAGCCTGCGTGCTGCTTTTGAGCCCTGTATTCGCAGCTTTATAGGGTGGATTCATGGTAACCAAATCATAGCTGCAAAGGGGCAGTAAACCCTTGAGGCATCGGATATCGGCATTTATTATTTCAAGTTTATCCTCTAATGCATTGTGCTTTATGGCGGCTTGAACCTGGTCGCAGGCGGTCGGCTGAATTTCCACCGCTGTTATTCTCTCCTCATGCCCATTCCTGCACCATATCAAGGGGATAATGCCACAGCCGCTACCAAAGTCACAAGATTTCTCCCTCTTTTTTGGATCCGCAAAATTCGCCAAAAGGAGTGCATCCGTACCAAAGCCATGTTCGGAAGAAACCACGGCCACTATGCCCGAGCCCAAATATTCAAGTCGTGTATCCTCCATTAGGTTGCCTCCAAGATTCTATTGCTCGTGTATTATAACTCAATTGCAAGCCTTGCGCAATAAATAGCAAAACGCCCTCATCTGTCGGGGGCGCCAGGTGGCATTATCAACCATGTTTTATACGCAGGGGAAGGTTCCACCGAATTTTTCGAAGAGGGATTCTATCAGATTTCTGTCCGCTTCAAGAATAGCAAAATACTTGTCTTTATTCTGCAGTTTAACGACAAGACTCCTGTCACAGGCAATACAAAAAATCTGCTCGCCAAAGCGTATGGAAACATTGCTCGTAAAGGTGCGTGTCGGGCTGTCCTCCTTGAGCGTTTTGCCGTTAAAAACAGCATAGACGGCAAGGGCTTCTTCGTTGGTCAAAGATTCCTTGAACTGAAGGTCGCCGTTTATATAAATCATTTGCGCGGATGAAGTCCGAATCTGGACATTTTGAGGAATAATGCTGTACAAAAAGGTAACGCCAAAAATGACCGTGACGATCACCCCGGCTATGGTTATCTTTTTACCAGCTTTCATTTTATGCCTCCATGCATCTGTCTTATACTAATATTTTATCGTTTTTGTTTTCCAAAGTCAACAACAATGGTCGTTTGAGTTCGCACGTTTACCACATTTGCCCACAGGGCAAATTTAATTAAATTTGCCCTGTGACAAACGCGAAAAAAAGCGCCTGAGAAAAACTCAAGCGCTTTTTTGTGTTTGCTGATTAT
>CAZMSM010000003.1:0-59080 GCA_964568955.1 uncultured Eubacteriales bacterium
TAGTATACCACGCACACCAACTATTTGCAAGTATTTTTTTTATTTCCGCAAAACCATTTCCGCAAAACATGCCGTTAGATTTTCAATCTGCCGCTTTACTTTGAAATATTTCTTTTAAAATTCGGTAAATACATCCCCATGTCTAACAGCCTTGCTTGAATTGCATGCACATCTGCGTCTTTGGGACTACAACCATCTTTGGCGCAAAGTGCGGCAGATACACCGGCTGCCTGTCCGGTTATATAGCAACCCGGCATGACTCTGATGGAAGACTGCATGGCACGGTCCGTCGAAACGCATCGGCCTGCCATTAAAAGGTTGTTTATCCCCACAGGAAGCAAGATTCTATACGGCACCCCATAGCTTTCGCCTTTTTTATAACGGTAACCGGTATGATCAGCAAGAAATTCATTGAAGCTTTCAACCGAGTTGTCGCTGGCATGAATATCCACAGGATAACAGTACCGACCGATTTCATCATCGAAAACCGCCCGACTTACAAAATCCTCTAAAACCAACGTATAGATACCACGCACGCGTCTGGTTTCACGAATGCCAAGCATGGAACCTGTCGCTACGAGCTCCATGTTCTCATAACCTGTTAAATACTCTTTATAATATTTTTCATATTGATCACAAAGCCGCCTGCCGTCTATCAACGCTTTGGTCAAGGAAATTTCATCTGTCCCGTCCACACCAAATGTATGCCCAATATTGCCCCCGCCAATGTTTTCGGATATTTTCCACATGCCCGGCAAATGTAAATCCGGTTTTTTAAAAACACCGTCTTCGATTGCTTTTTCTAAATGTCTTTTATCGTTACCGCTCCTTCGCTCCCAGTCAATCCCTGTCCACAAACTGCAAAGTGTCCCCGCCATCATTTGACCGTTTTCATCACCTTTGTCGCATGTGACACCCGCCATGAAAGAAAGATCCGCATCGCCGGTGCAATCGATATAAACCTTCGCCCGAACAGCAAACATCCCACTTTTCCCATTCAAGATACAACCGGTAATTGATTCCCCATTGGTCATCACATCCATGACAGTCACACCGAAAAGAAATTCCGCCCCCGCTTGCGTCAACATTTCTTCATAAGCACGTTTTAAGGCTTCTGCTTTTATGGAACAGCTCTTGCTTTTTTTGTGTTCCTCTCCTGCGAATTCCCACATCTTTTCCAAAAATTCTTTTCCGATGCCGGCCGACAAAAAGTTTTCGCCGTCACCGAACTGCATAAATCCGGGTACCATGCCGGATGTCCCTTGCCCACCAAGGCATGATTGCGCCTCAGCAAGAAAAACGGTTGCGCCCAAACGCGCAGCTGCAACCGCCGCCGCACAGCCCGCGGGACCACCGCCGGCTATAAAAACATCTACATCCCACCTGATTTCCAGGTCATTGGTATAGTGTATTTTTTCCAACATATTTCCGCTCCTAATCAAATTTTTCAAGTTCATTGTTGACTTGAAATACTTCCTGATATATCATTGAACTTGAATTTTCTTAATCTGTTCCAACGTCCATGTAAAAGATTATTCTAGTTTACGTTAAGGGGTATTACTATGGTATTAACTGTAACATTAAATCCTGCAATCGACAAGACCTATTTTGTAGACAAATTAGCCCTTGGTCAAGAAGTAATTCGAGTCAGAGATAACACCTATACTGCCGGCGGTGGCGGTGTCAATGTGGCAAAAGTCCTGAACCTGTTTGAAATTGATGTAACGGCAACCGGCTTGCTTGGCGGTTACAATGGCAAATACATCTCCTCTTTCCTGCAAAAAGAAGGCATTTGCGGTGATTTTTTTCAAATAGACAAAGAAACCAGAACCTGCGTCAGTGTCGTTGAGGATTTTGAAGGCAGACACACAAGGCTGCTCGAAAAAGGTCCGGAAGTAACAAAAGACGAGCTGAACGATTTTCTTTCTTTATACGATATTCTCGTTGCCAAGTGCGATACCGTGATTATATCCGGCAGTGTTTCCGAAGGTATCGCAACCGACATATATCCCCTACTGATCAAAACTGCAAAGGCCGCCGGCAAATTCGTTGTTTTGGATGCATCGAAAGAGCATCTGGCGCAAGGCATCAGGGCGTGCCCGAATATGATTAAGCCCAACAAAGACGAGTTAAGCGATTACCTAGGCAGAAAGATAGAGACGACGGAAGATACCATAGTAGCGGCGCATGAACTCAGAGAAAGCGGGATTGACACAGTTATCGTTTCCCTAGGAGGTGACGGAGCCGTTTTCGCTAGCTCCGACGAGACGATCATTTGTACGCCCCCGAAACTTAAGGCTGTTAATTTTGTCGGTTGCGGTGATTCGCTTGTTGCAGGATATGTTGCGGGCATGGCAAAGAATTTATCCGCCACCCGATGTGCGAAAATCGCTATTGCCGCTTCTGCCGCCAATGTAGAAAGCGAAGGTATCGCCTCTTTCGAAATAGCAAGGTTTGAGGAAATACTAAAACAAGTCAGCGTTACGGTTTATCCCAATCGCTAAAGCCTATACGGTAAAAATATCATAAGGTTTATGTGCCGCTACAATCGTAGCGGCACTTTTTAAAGCGCGACTGAAAATTCAAGCGAATTACGAGACAATCCCCCCGTTTATAATCACTTCCACTGTGTTTTTGAAAGCGAAGTCAGTTAAGACTTCCGGCATCCTAATATAATTGTACAACATTTTTTCAATCTCTGTTTTTCTTTCTTCATCCGGTTCGGACAGAAATTCAATCGCTAAGTTTAAAATTTGGCAACAAAGAATCATTTTTTCCGACCACCGTTTTAACTCGATAAAAAGTTTTCTGTCGTCAGTCTTCAACATTTCACAACAGGCGGTCAGGTTCATTTTGTAGTCCATAATCAGTTCAAAAGCGCCCATTCTATTGCCAGCGCGCAACTGTTGTTCTGCTCGGGAAAAAGTGTCACTGAGTAGCGGAGAATTTTCCACTTTCAGGCAAGAGGTTAAGAGGTTGTCGGCAAAATACTTAAACAGTTCCGAGCCTTCACCGACAATCCGTTTAATGGCATAATCCCAAGAAGCCTGCGGGTCATACGCCACCGGGTTCCACAGGTAATCGGCCACGGTCAGCAATGGAATTTTTGTGCACTCGCAAAACTCCATGCAGTTGGAAATAATGCCGTCGGAATAACGGTAGAGGTCTGCATCCCTCCCCGCAATATAGCCCAAATGCATTTCGTTATACATGTCGGCATCATTCACGGGGAAGTTGTCCCAGTACAAAGGTTTGTGATGTGTGGAATTGATAAATACGACAGCCTGCGGCACGGTAAGTTCTTGCGAGCAAATATTCCTACCGGTCCAGAACAAATCAATTTCAGGCTCAATGCCTTGACCGAGTTTTGAGATAAAGTATTCATTGCCCTTCCCATGGTATTGGAGCGGGCACAAAGTCAATTTGATATCGGCATCAAGTGCCTTTAAATCGTCAAAAAGCTTGTTGGCAAGGAAGATGTGCGCATTGACAGTTTCCCCTGCGAAAACCTTAATATCTTCTTCATAATGAAGTCGTTCGGGGATATCATCCAAAAGCAGTCCGAAGTTTTTGACCCCGCACTCATAAATCTGCTTGATTTTATTGACCAATGCTTGGTAATCGTCATCGCTCGTGTATTGCATACTAAGACCCGGCGCAATACAAAAATTAAAATCTACAAAACTATCTTTAGCAAGGCTTATTAATTCTTTTAAGTCCGAAAGCTCTTTTTCGGGGTATAGCTCTTGCCATTTTTCCCGATGGTACGGGTCGTCCTTTGGACCATAGTAATAGGTGTTCATCCGATGTGCGGCCATCAACTCGAGCATATCTGCCCTTTCTTCGGGTGTCCAGGGTTTGCCGTAAAAGCCTTCGATAAAACCACGACGGTTGAATAACGGATAATCTTCAATCTCACCGATAAGGATTGCCCCGTCAGAGATTTGCTGAGCGATGGCATTCAACGCATGCCATAAGCCATGCTCGCGGGCATAGGTAATCTCGATTTCAACCTTACCGTCAATTGTTTTACTGTTCAGAATATACTTTTCATCGGTAACGCGGCGGCTTTGTTCTACATACGTCAGCCGCCGACTGTCTTCCAATATTGTTTTTATTATAATAGTGGCGTCTTTAGCAAACGTGATTGCGTTCTTGTCACACCATTTTTTAATAAATGATGCTTGTTCCCCAACAGTATATACAACAGCATCATTTAGCATATGTTTTTCATCAGTTTCAGTTACTCTTTGTGGCTTTGGAAAAATCATTGCAGCAGTCCCCTTTTTCATTGTGTTAAAAACTTATTTAAGTAATAGCGAATAGATTCAGCAATTCCCCTCATAAACATATTGCAGATACTTACGGGCAACTTTGGCCAGGGCGTACACTGTTTTAACCGGTGTTGCGGCGCGGTCATTCATTTGCCACTGTGGGAAAAAGCGTGACACGTGCAGTGGAATAGATGGGCCTATAGCTGCCAACCAAAGGGACAGCTCTTCCATCTCTGTCTCGGAGTCATTTTCCCCGGGGACTATGAGCGTTGTCACTTCAACATGGGTAGCGTTTGCAGCCAACCGGATGGTGTTTTTGACCGTTGACAAATCACCGCCAACTTTTTTATAAAAACTGTCGGTAAAAGCTTTGAGGTCGATATTCATGGCGTCAATAAAAGGCAAGAGTTCCAGTAGTGGTTTTTCACAAATCATGCCGTTGGTCACCACAACATTCTTAAGATTGTTTATTTTTGCTAATTTTGCACAGTCCAATACATATTCGTAGCCAACCAATGGCTCGTTATAGGTGTAGGCGATGCCGATATTCCCGCGCGGCCTTAATTCCAGCGCTTTTTCCACCAACGTTTGGGGTGAGATATACCGGGTTTTGATGCTGTTGTCTGCTGTGGCAATGTCACTGTTCTGGCAGAAGGAACAACGCAAGTTGCAGCCGTAACTGCCAACGGAAAGAATCATGCTACCGGGATAAAAACGGTGCAAGGGTTTTTTTTCGATAGGGTCAAGCGACAAGGAAGTTACCTTGCCATAACTCTCGCTGATAATGGCACCCTGCACATTCTTGCGCGCGCGGCAGATACCTGTTTTGCCTTCTTCCAGCGCACAGTGATGCGGGCAAAGCGTACAAATTACTTTCATTTGTGTCGCACCACCTCAAAGCGTTCAAGCTCATAATCCTCGTCCGGTTTGATGCCACCCTTTTGCATGGCTATTGACACCTGCTCTTGCGGGGTGTTCACACCTTCGAGGTTAGGTAAAAGCAAGCCCCTTTTGCGACCTTTGGATACAATAACGCCGTAACGTTTTACATCGAGCTCATCAATGGATTTTATCGACTCAGCCGCGGCAAGTACATCTACACTATAGACCAAGTCATTCAGCTCCGCTTGAGTCACCGTCGGAAAGCGTGGGTCTCCCGTGCCGGAACTGACAGCGTTGTGCGTAATTTCTTCCGCAAGGGAATCGGCAGTGGGGCTAATGGTACCAATACAGCCACGTAACTGACCGTGTTTTTTAAGGGTGACAAAGGCGCCTGCTCTGCGTTCGAGCATTTCTTTTGGTAAACCGTCGGGTAGCTTAATCCGTTTGCCGGTATTTATATACGTTTCAAGTGACAACCGAGCCAAACGTACATAAGCGTCCTCATCGGATTTTATCGATTCAATTTGTTGTGTTTGCTCTTTTTCATAGATCATATCAAAATGACGGCTTGGGTCATCCCCTGTTACCGTATAGGTGCACACCGCATAGCCGACACCAAAATTGCCTTCGTACGCAAGAAATTCGGCATCTACGGCCTTGCCGTCTAGCACACCGGCCATAATGATGAAGCAACGCAATCCACATTCGGCCGCCGCTTCGCTGAACTCTTCTTTAAATGTTAAAAAGCGTAGAAAATCCGCTTGTGCCATGGCTGTTGTAATCTCTTTATCAAAATCCGGGCCGGCTGCGTCGAAGCCGTAAGGTCCGTCATCTTTCAGTTTGTGAGATAAATCACCGCTGGCAACAAATACTACACGACGATTCAGGGCTTGTGCCGTTTGAGCAATACACTTGCCAAAACGGTAATGATCAAGCATCGAAAGGCCGGACACACCAGATCGCACCAATTTATAATCAGTGTAAACCTCGTTGATAAAACGCAAAGGCACAACCGCACCATGGTCAAGAGCATTATCACGTTCACCCATTATCCCTGCAGGTAAACCTTCTTTTTCGGCCGCTCGGGTAAGGGCTTTAACAAACGCACTGTCATACACCGCTTGAACCTTAGCCTCGGGAGCTCCGAAGCGACCGAGGTCACCACGCGCAGTTTGACCGGGCGAAATATGAAAGTAGTCGGCATATGTCGTCGCGTGCGGTGAAGTTAAAACAATGGTATCCGGCTTCAGCCGTGCTATTCGGCGAGCAACTTCTCGGTATGCGTCAATCGTTTTTCGTATTTCTTTTTCCTTGCCTTTGCCAACTTCCGGTGAAATGATGGGCGGATGAGGCACAATAGTGGCTAAAATTACCGACATTTGATTCCCCTCCAATAATTTTTTTGTTAGTCGTTTGCGAAGTGTAGAAAATAAAAAAATAAAAAAGAAAATAGAGCCAATCCAAAACCGCACCGCACAAGCGTCTAAACTTTACTGTTAATCTAAGCCAATTATAACATAATAATGTTTTTAAAACAATATTACCAAGTTTTAGTAACTCCTATTTGATGTTTTTGTCTCTTAACACTTTAGCACCTGTAGCTAAAAAATTATTAATGGCAACACAGGCCGCCCCGCGCTTTTCCAGTTTTCGGATGTCTGCAATCATTAAATAATGTGGCTTATTTTTACCGCTGAAAAAAGAAATCGCGTTTTGTAACTCTTTGGCAAGTCTTTTTGTTTTAAATAACTCGGAGGCCAGGAGTACAGTTTCCGGGTCAAACAAAGTCGTGCAATTTACTATAGCAACTGCAAATCGGACGATGACGCGGTTCATCAAGTGGTTAATGCCGTCATCCTCATTTTCATACGCCGATAAGATTTGTTGCAGGGACACGTCTTTGATAGCCCCACTGCAGCTTTCAAACAAAACCGGTGTTTGCTGCGCGGAAAATATTTTTTGTGCGCTCTTTACAATCGACTGATACGAAACAATTGTTTCAAGGCATCCTTTCTTGCCGCAGAAGCATTTGTCACCTTTCACTTCAACACAAATATGCCCAAGCTCCACTGCACGATAGTTTGACCCAAGATAGTTTTTTTGCCCCAAAAGCAAGGCACCATCTACATTCGGACCGTACTTGATAAGCAAGGTGCTTTGCAAAGGTTTGGCGTGCCTGAGAATACTGTCCGAACAAAGCATGGACCGCACATCATTTTCCACAGTGACAGGGAAAGATAGTGGATTTATTAGCTCGACAATATCCAAGTTGTTTTGCAAAACGCCCTGCGAGTCAATACTCACACCGTTTTCACTGTCAACGATGCCCCTAACCGTTACGCCAACGCTGATGATTTGTCCGCTGTCAACATCCGATTCCACTATGATTTCCTGCACAGCAGGCAAAACCAAGTGCTCAAAAGTGCTTTTATCCAGCGGGAGGGATGGAAGTGCGGTTGTTTTTTTCGCCCTTATCCTGCTGTCTAACCGAATCAAACTCACTTCAAAACTCTCCGCTTCGAATCGAATGCCAAGCACATAGAGCGAGGGGTAATTAATATCAATCAGTTGTTCACTACGACCCAAGCGACCTTCGGTTGAAATTTTATCGGTTTCCACCACCGCACCTTGGCTTATCAGTTCAGATATCAATCCGGTGATGGCGGCAGGTGTCAAATCAGATTTTTGCGCCAATGCTTTGCGAGACTGAGCACCCTCAAAATACAGAATATTCAGTAGCAGACTTCTGTTTGCGTTTTTGATGTCGTTGACATTCTGACCCGATTTAACCATTTCCTCCCCCATTCATTGTTTTATCTTTATTTTATATCGGTTCGTCACAAACTCTATCGCAGCTTAATTAGAGATGTTAATTAAGTATATTTTAGCTCAATATTATTATAAGTCAATCCTCAAAGTGACAATCTAATAATACAAGCCGAAATAATATTCAGACCTTAGATTCGTCCTTGAAAAATTTATTTGTAAATCCCTTCTTCCCACCAAATCCTGTTCATCAATTCATACCGCTCCAACGGCATCCCTGTATAGATACAATTAGAGGTAGAAAAGATATAGCCGTAACCGGGCATGCCTTGGTGCAATGCTCGGCGAACATCTGCCACTACTTCATCTTCCGTCCCCGTCTGTAACAAGCCACAGTTCACATTGCCTATAAGACAAACCTTGTCGCCTACCAAACGTTTCACCTGAGCCAAATCAACACCGGCCTGTGGGTCAATGGAATGGATCGCATGTGGGTTGCACTGCACCATTTGATCTAAAATTGGCATAATATTGCCGTCTGTGTGCTTTATGGTATAGAAGCCAAGGTCACGGTATGCCTTAATAATTTGAGCAAGGTAGGGCGCAACAAACTCCGAAAACATGGAAGGGCTAAAAAAGGGGTTGGTATTAAAACAGTAATCCGAACACATGGCAAATCCATCGACTAATCCGGTGTGTTTAGCAAGTTGTTCCGCTTGTTTTATATGATTATCAACTGCTCTTTGTGCTTGTTCTTTTACCTTATCCGGTTCGTCGGCGCACAAGGCCGAAAACTCAAGCATATCTTCACCGCTCGGAATGCCGAACGTCGGGTCACCGTAAATCATCACGAAATATTTACCGTTTGTCTTTTCCTGCACGAGATTATAGAACTTGATCTGTTCATCAAACGCACTGTTCGGCGCGCCGATAAAAATTGCGCTGTGACCATATTTTTCCGCAATATCAATATAGCAATCTGCCTGGTCGTGCCGCAGCAGGCTTTTTTCCGTTTGTGTCATTTGGTTCCACTGGTTAAAATGCCTATGATCGGGGTGAACCTTACCTAAGGCTTGCATAGTCAAATAAAACACCAGCTCAAAATGCGGGACCCGCCCTGTCAAAGGCTTGCGCTCCAGTGCCGTAATAAAACGTTGTTTTGGTGTCATCGTCCGCACTCCTTAAAATCTGAAATGTTCATTGAAAGCGTCGGGTATTTGTGCGTTAAATTCTAGTACCTGATTTGAAAAAGGATGCAACAACGTAAGCTTGCATGCATGTAGCCCTAAACGGTTGAGAGGGTTTGTCGTAGCACCGTATTTTTTATCACCAACCACACTGTGTCCCAGGTCCTTCATATGTACTCTTATCTGATTTTTTCCCCCGGTCTTCAGCTGTATTTCCAACATTGAATAATTTTTGTCTTGTTTTAATACCTTGTATTGCGTGATGGCCTCTAGCCCATCGCCAGGTGTGTTACTTGAATACATAAGCAGTGTTTTTGTTTGCCTTAACCATGATTTTACGCTACCGCTTTTATCCCTCAAGTGTCCTTCGACAATAGCGATGTAGCCGCGCTCAATAGCGAGCTCACTCCATTTTTCTTGCAAGGCATTTTTAATCTTTTCATTTTTTGCAAAAACCAGAACGCCCGATGTGTCACGGTCTAAACGGTGCACTACAAATATCCTATTCTTCGGGTTTTCATACCGAATATAGTGTAAAACCATTTTATAAGCAGTATTGGTGCGTTCTTTATCTGTTGAGACGCTGACAAGGCCGGAAGGTTTATTGATAACGATAAAATCGTCGTCTTCAAAAACAATATCCGGGGATTCTTCGTCCGCTTTTCCCCTTGCTGATGACTTTATTATGCTGACTTTCTGCCCGGGCTGCAAACAGCGGTCAAACTGTGTTTCAACCGTCTCGTCAACTAAAACTTCTCCGTGTGAAAGAAAGGATTTAATGTTGTTTCGAGACTTCCTTTTAACATTTAGTAAAAGAAAGTCTAACAATCGGCATGGCTCATCAACTTTGAATACCAACTTACCTACATTTTCTCTTGCCTTGTGGTAACGGTTGTTCATAATTACGCTCAACATCTTTCATCATTAATCATTGTTATAAAAAACATAGCGTGCCCTGCTATGATAAAAATCATTCCAAGGCACGCTCATTGGTTATTGCTTGTAAATCATCTGTCTTTACTTTTTGAAAAGGGGCACTATAAGCTCAAACAAAGCGATAATCTTCTCCATAACAATTCCGGTAATCGTTTTGTAAAAAAGCACATTCGTGATGCTTGTCGCAATGAGATTATCATCCTCATCATAGGCATTGATTGTGATGTCGGATGAGCGTACAAAAAATCCTTGGTTAATTACCTTACCATTCTGGTTAACAATTACATTGGGTTTGCTGGATAAGTACTCAATCCTTGCCGGATTTTCCATATTCGTTTCGTAGCCGAGCTGGACCTTTACCCTGCCATACATTTGCAACCAAGGAACTGCAATTTTTAATGAATTCCCTTCAACAACTTCACCATTATATGTCATGTGCACATAATAAACAATAGCAACCCACTGTGCTGTAACAGTTAAATCCTCTGCAGGGAAAGTAGTTGGCAATGTCGGACCCCAGCCGTTGAAATTAAATCCTGCTTTTTCCGGATCTACCGGGGCAGTAACAGGTGTTCCATATTCGCCGGTCATCGAACCAATTTCGGTTCCACCGTCAGTAAAGAATGTAATTGTAGTTTCTTTAAGCTCCCACATTGCCGTAACCGTAAAATCTTCACTTGGGTATACCGACGGCAAACTCGGGCTCCAACCTTTGAAAACATAGCCTGTTTTTGTGGGTTCCGTGGGTGGTATTAGTGCAGAACCTTCGTTACCTATTTGTGGAGGCTTCGGTGAACCACCGTCGCTTTCAAAAGTGATTTTTATTCTTTTTAGCCACTTGGCAGTAAGGGTCAAATCACCGGCAGGAAAAGTAGCCGGCAAAGTCGGATCCCAACCGTCAAAGGCATAACCGCTTCTGTCGGGGGGGAAAGGTGGTGCGAGAGGTGTTCCAAAATTCCCTACTTTCGGCGCAACAGCAGAACCACCGTTGCTATCGAAGGTTACAGTCACTCGATTAATAGTCCACTGCGCAGTGACCGTTAAGTCTTCTGCCGGGAAAGTTGACGGAACAGTCGGTTGCCAGGCGTTAAATGTGTACCCTTCCCTAACCGGTGTTGCCGGAGTTGCAACAGCTGTAGCAAAATTACCGGTTTGCGAACCAACCGCTGACCCACCGTTTGCATTAAAAGTGATTGTACTTTGTTTAATCAACCATTTTGCCTTAACGGTCAAATCCTCTACAGGGAAAGTGGTCGGCAATTCCGGATCCCAACCATCAAAGCTATAACCTGTTTTAGTTGGTGGCTGTGGTGGTGTAACCGTTGTGCCGACTTCCTCTCTGATCCGAGGAATAGTAGAGCCGCCATCGGTATTAAAATAAATTGAGCTTTTTGCAACAGGTTGTACTAACGGAATCTTGATATCCGCTTTGTCAAAATTAAAAATAAAGTCATAACTTGTTTTTGCAGCAGTAGAAGCCTCACCGGTAAGGCACTTAGAAATAGTGCCTTCAACTGTGCTGTTTGTATTTGACCTAAACCAACGGGCATCTGTCCAAATTCGAGCATTTGTGCCTACAACTAAATCAGCGTTGGCTTTGAGCCTGAACTGGAAAAGCCACTCGCCGGGAAGAACTTGAGGAATGGTGGCAGACCCAATTTGTGTGCCAACTTTGATCGCTTTATATGTATCGTAACTTTCACCTGCTAAAAAACTAGCAGGCCAGAAAGCAGGGGGTATATTGGTTACACCGGAAAAACCGGTAGAAGCTGAGTTGTAATAAGGGTTATCTGAGTTGGGTATGAAAGCAATGCTGTTGGTACCCACAACGGTGAATAAGACTTTATCAAACATAACAACATAGGTGGATACGCCAACCAGATAGTTGGATGTAGGTACAATGCGCACCGCTATAATATCATTTTTCAGGACTTCTTCCCCTATTGCCAAGGGTGTGAACACTTTTGTGCCGGTATCATATTTGCCGACAAGCAGCTCAACCGTAGCGTCCAAAGCATCCGGATCCCCGGGGGCGACAGCGGCAACCACGCCCACTGCGCAGACATTGACTACAAGCAACATCGCCAATAGAAAGCTTAGAAGTTTTTTCGACTTTAACATTTTTTACCTCCTTGAATTTCATCAAACAATAATATTTGATATTAATGCAACACACTGGTATAGATTTTATCACACAAATCAGACTTTTGCAACAAACAACAATAGGTTTTATTAGCTTTTTGGTGTCCACTGAGCAGTATAAGTCCGATTACCGGCAACAACTTGGGATGGAACTGCGGGCGACCAACCCGTAAATATATACCCCGGTTTTGTGACTGTAGGAGCAACTAAATTGTCTTCAAATGTCATCAAATCGCTCGTACCGCCAACACCGCCGTTTGCATCAAAGATTATTTGGATTTTATTCCTTGACCACTGTGCTGTATAAGTTGTGTTTTGACCCGGAACCGAGGCGGGAACGATTGGTGACCAACCGGTGAAAGTATACCCCGGTTTTGTCACAGAAGGTGCGGTTATGTGCGTTGAAAATTGATACATACCACTTGTTCCGCCTGCACCGCCGTTTGCATCAAATGTAATCAGAAAACTGCTTACTGCCCACTGCGCTTTGTAAGTATTGAGCCCCTCAACTACCGTAGAAGGCAGTGACGGTAACCAACCGATGAACAGGTAACCGGATCTCGACATAGGGGGTGATGTAATGGGTGCACCTAATTCCAGCATTGCTCCCGTTCCACCGGTGCCTCCGTTTGGTGCAAAAATCAAATTGTTGCTCTCCAACAGCCACTGAGCTGTGTAGGTTACATCAGAGGCAGGGACCGTTGATGGAACATCCGGAGACCAACCGTTAAATGCATACCCAACTCTTGCCACCACGGGCGGGATTAAGTCAGAGCCAAAAGCCATTGGGCCGCTTGTGCTACCCGTGCCACCGGCTGCGTCAAAGGTAATATTGAAATTGATTGGTGTCCATTGAGCGATATATGTGGTATCTGCCGCAGGAACAGTTGAGGGTACAGAAGGTTCCCAGCCGGCAAACGAATACCCTTCCTTTAAAACAGACGGTGCAACGAGGGCAGTGCCAAAAGTCATAGTCTCACCGGTACCGCCGGTGCCACCATCTGCGTCAAAATTAATTGAATAACTACTTGTGTTCCATTGAGCTACGTAGGTAGTCGATTCGGTTACCGATACAATTGCAGGGTTCCACCCGGCAAAGGTATGACCGGCTTTGCTTACCGTAGGTGCTGAAGGCAACTCGCCATACAGAACCGGTACAGAAGCTCCGCCTTCACCACCACCGGCGTTAAAGGTAATCGTATAGCTGTTCCGAGTCCATTGCGCAACAAAATCTTCATCATATCCCGGTACTGTCGCCGGAACTTCAGGATCCCAACCGTCAAATGTATGACCAACTTTTGTCACTGTGGGTGCGGTTAAGGATGTTCCATAGATTTTCGTGACAACTGTTCCGCCGGAACCGCCGTCAGCGTTAAATGTCATTTTATAACTGCCAATTTGCCACACCGCATAGAAGGTTACAACACCGTTCTTAGCCGCTGTTAAATTCGTAACGCTTTGTGCGTCAGTATAAGTAGCTATTGTTGCAGAAGACGACATTGACCAGCCAAGAAATTTGTATCCGACTTTTGTATAGCCGTTTGTCGTCAAGTTCTTTGCGGTATCATAAGTATGTGATGAGTTTACAGTGTTACCGGAGGTGAAGGTATTACCGTTATAGTTTACTGTATATGTATTAGCTGCCCACTGGGCTGTGTAGGTTGTATCGGTTGCCGGCACAGTTGACGGCAATGACGGTGACCAGCTTGATAAAGTATAGCCTGTTCTCGTTACAGCAGGAGCAGTAAGCGCCGTGCCGACCGCCATAGCCGCTGGTCCGGTCCCGCCGATGCCGCCGCCGGCATTGAAGGCGATGTTCGATGTCGCGGTCCACTTGGCATAAAGAGTTACATCAGCTGAACCGATGCTATAGTTGGCTCCGTTTGCATAAACTACATTGCCTGTGGGCGAAGTCGCCCAACCTAAAAATGTTGAACTGGTTTTTGTGTAAGCATTTGCTTTTATATTAGCTGAGGAATTTTTCGTGATAAACTGCGGTATCATTTCACCTGTACCGCCGTTCGCGTCAAAAAAGATTTGAGCTTTCTTAAGGTCTGACTCTGTGACATTATAACTTGAATAGGTACCGTTTACATCAAGATCATAGATACGAAATCCCGGATTCCCGTCATTGTAGGAGCTGAGTGTGGCACCTTTTGAAAAACCGATGTCGATTCCATCTGCCGTGGTGCTAACAAAAGAGTTTTTATGATCATGCCCGTAATATGTGCCGAGCATATTGCCGTAAGCTACCCAAGATTCATAGAGCGTTTTGCTGCCATATGTTGGCGATGACCTGTGTGCCGCACTTTGATAGGTTGACAGGTTTGCGGGGCAAGGCGGCTCTTTATATATTTCTGATAAAGTTGTTGCCACACCGGACTTTGCCCAGTTAATTCGTGAGGACTGTAGCCAATAGGTGCTACTACTAAAGGGTGAGCCGTTACCCGTAAATGATACACCACTACCGTTGTTCGTTGTCGTCATGCACTCGCTGTAAACATCCGGAACGATTCTATGTTGGTACCATAACGAGGGAACATTCGGATACGTTATGCTTCGTTGTATGTAGTAATCAATTTGATCGGTATATGGACAATCATAACCACCACCCGACGCATACGTGCCTGAATCCATCAAATAAACTTGAAAGGCGGGGGTACCGCTAGTCTGTCCATTTTGATAGATTGGAATGACACCACTGCCGACACCGGTTAGCGACGTAACGTCATGGTCAACAGCATTGTTACCGCCATGTGATAAATAATAAGCATATTGGTCCGTTTTATTGATAGTGCCTTGGTCATCGTGATTGCCGAAAGTAACAGCATATTTTGTGTTTGCATTTAATAGTGGCTGAAGAAACTGGTCAGCAGAAGCTTTAAATGCGGATGAAGAAAGCCCACCGGTAACATTATCACCGACAAAAACGACAAGATCAGGGTTATATCTTGTTATAGCGCTCGTTATCATCGCAATAACCCTGCTGTCGACATATCTGTCATCTTGAATATCATTCAAGGACATTACCCTAAACTTTCCGTTTGAGTCAAACTGAAACGCACCGGTGTACGATGCCGAAGCTCCTATCCCCGACAAAGGTAACATTGCCAGTACCAGTGCAACCGTTAAAACAAGACCAAGTAAACGCCTTTTTATGCTCATATGAAACCTCCAAGTTTTTGATTCTTTTCCAATCGAACAAAACAGTCTAAGATACAATGAAATTATATAATAATTTGACGAATAAATGACCATTAATAAGGAACAATGAAGGGTTTATTTGTTCCAATCACCTAAATCCCAAGGCAGTGCCAGTTGAAATGCCGGCACTACCCTCGTAAAATATGCTTTGTTTCAGAACAGCAGTTGTGCCGGGTTAGCTTGATCTATGACAGCGATACCTCTTACCACAGCCTTCATCATGTTTAGATCAAAGGCATCAATGACTCCGTCTCCATTAAGATCGGCTGCGTATTCATACACAGAGCCCTGCTCATAGTTGGTTTGATAAGAGGCAACTTTTGCCGTCAAATTTTTGTCTGATTCGGTAACCAAACCATCACCGTCAACGTCGCCAAAGATGATAATAACATAAGTCGATACAACTTTACCGGTAACATTATCAATCAAGTCAACGATTGTGCCTGTGCCGAAACTTTCGTTGTCAAATCTAATGTCAAGCCTTCCGTCACCCTGCATTTGAACATAATCGTTTGCAAAATCGTCTGCCGAGGTTCCGGGTTCTATTCCATAGATTAAGCTATATGTGGAATCAATAACTGTTGACTCTGCGGGTTTTGCTGTTAACGCAACCGTGACTCTTTCCCAAACAGCGTATAAAACCGTGTCAGCACCGGGGTTTATAAAGCTTATAAGCGGCGTCTCGGCAGCCGCATTTTCTGACCAGCCGATGAAGTTGTAATACTGTCTCGAAAAATCGTCTTGTAACGGAAGATTAACTTCGTCACCTTCGCTGCCAAGCTGCCCATCGGGCACCGTTCCCAGGCCACCATTGAGATCAAAGCTTACGGCAAAGCTGCTCTGAGTCCATTGGGCGGTATAGGTTATGTTGGCAGCCGGGGCAGTTTCGGGTAAAGCGGGCGACCAACCCGACAGCACATAGCCGCTCTTTGTGACGGTAGGTGGTACCAAGAGCTCGCCGAAATTCACATAAAAACTACTTCCTCCATCGCCACCATTTGCATCAAAAGTAAATTCGTAGCTGTTAACCGACCATTGCGCCACATAAATTGTGTTGTTTTCCGGAACAATCGCGGGTACCCATGGTGACCAACCTAGGAATGTATATCCGATTCTATCGACAATGGGGGCCTCAAGCGATGACTCAAAGTCTAAATCTAAGATGACCCCTCCGCTTCCGCCGTTGGCGTCAAAGGTGATCTGTGTTTTCTTCGGCACCCATTGTGCGGTGTAAACAACGTTTTCCGCCGGAGCCGTTACGGGGACAGCAGGCTGCCATCCATTGAAACTGTAGCCAGGGCGTGAAACGAGAGGTGCCGTGAGCACGTCACCAAAATTCACTGACGCACTTGTGCCGCCGGTCCCACCATTGGCATTAAATGTAATCGTGTATGTGTTCATGCTCCACTGGGCTGTATAGATTGTATCTGCCGCCGGTACTGTTGCCGGTAAAGGTGGCGACCAGCCTGCAAGGGTATAGCCTTCTCTTGTAATAACCGGTGCGGAAAGTGGCGAATTGAAGGGTAGCTGTTGAGCGCTTCCTCCTTCTCCCCCATTTGCGTCAAATGTAATCAAAAAGCTGTTGGGGAGCCATTGTGCCGTATAGACAGTGTTTGCAGAAGGAACGGTTTCCGGAACAAAAGGAGACCATCCTAAAAAAGTATACCCGGTTTTTTCTGTGTCCGGTGGAAAAAGAGGTGAACCAAATTGCAAGGTGTTGATTGTTCCACCCGTACCACCATTTGCGTCAAATTCTATGGTATAGCTTAGCGTAGTCCATTGCGCCAAATAAACAGTGTCTGCACCAGGGACAGTTGGTGGGACATCAGGCACCCATCCAATAAAAAGATGCCCTTCCCGCATTAATGTAGGTTCTGTTAGCGGTTCACCGTACTGCAATACTTCAGACCAACCACCGTCAGCACCGTTTGCATCGAAGGTGATAGCATAGCTGTTTATGCTCCAAATAGCGAAAAGATTAACATCTTCAATCCCAAGTGTTATATCGGCTTCGTTTGCAAATACCAAGGGCCCGTTTTCTGTTGTTGCCCAGCCGAGGAAGCTGTGACCATCTTTGGCAAATGTATTTGTTGTGAGTGTTTTAATTTTTCCCGGCAACCCATAAATGGGCTGCATTGCTCCGTGCGTATTGCCGTTTCCATAAAAATTAATTGTTACTTGTTTGTATTCGAGCTGTTCAATCGCCAATTGCAGTTGCTGTGCACAATAATCAACGTAAGATTGATACAGTACATTATATTCGGTGGATTGACACGCGGCAGCCCCCGCGTATGCTTGTTCAAGGGCTAAACGACTTTCGGGCGTATAGTAATCGTAAGTGCCTTCTTTCCAATCGGCAAGGTTGCCGTTAAAAGATGAATTCGAACTTTCAACAGCATTAACAAGTGAGTTGAGAGAGGCTATAGAAGAGCCAAATAACGTATTGCCCAAACCATCGGCAAGGAATTGAGATGACGCATCTGAATAGTTTGCACCTGCTAAAGTTAAGCCATTATAAGCGTTTGTTAAGCTACTTGCCGCCGAATCTATAAGGGTTTGTGTAGCACTTGGCTGATTTATGTTTTTCCATGCATTATCATAAGCATCGTTATACGCACTCCAGCCGTTTGAGTAATACCAGCCCTGAGGGTTTTCACCCTTTCCATTATTTGTTATGGCTGCATTTTCGGGATCTGTGCCGTTTGCGCTGACAATGGTTGTTACGGCGTTTGAGCCGGTTACTGTTTTCAAAGTTGTACCGATTGCGTTATTCAATGCACTACGCAGGGCGGATTTTGACACCCGAATAATCTCCACAGTCACTGCATGATAATACTGCATCCAGTTAGGGGTAATAACCGGGGGCTTGTCTCCCCTTCCTGTCCATTGTGTCACCAAAGTATAACTACCGGCAGTGCCTGTGCCATAAAGAGTCGATTGTGTTTCCATCCCTTCGTTGATGTATAAGCCACCCGTTGCAACGGTTCCGTCGACCGGGCCCGTTGGGTTAAGAGCCGCTAATGCACCTGCATTGCTTGTCCCCAGCACATTGCCGGTTGCTCCCGTATAACCAACATCACCGTCTCTGACGTGGATGGTTTCATACGTTAAATCGCGGTTATCATTTGTTGAACGCGACGAGCCGTGAATAAAGAAATGCATTCTAAGGTTATTTGACTGAAGGGATTGTACGCTTGAATCAAGGTAAACGGTTGATTTAGCGCGGCGGCTGTCGCCCGATGTGTAGGTTCCCTGTCCATCGGCAATGTACTGATCATACGCACCTTTATGAGGAGGGTCGGCTATCAGCATCGCTTTTTTCGGTATTGTTGTGTCTCCCTCATGAATAGGCGAATTAGATGAAAAATTGAAATACCCCGCGCTGTATTCGTTGGAACTATTGGCTTGTGTTGCTATCACGTTGCCATACACACCTTTACCCAAAACGCGGGATACGTACTGAACATCTGCAGCATTATTGACGTTGCTGTATGCTGCTGTAAAAGCCCAGACCCCTGCCGGAAAGATGATGTTTTCAACATAGGAGTATGACGAAACGGAATAATTATCCGTCACGTCGACACCGGTATAAATATTAAACCATGTATAGGTATAGTTTATGGTGATTTTCATTACACTGCCTGCTGTTGCGGTGCCCGATAGAATCTCCCACTTAGCGTAAAGGGTGTCGTCGGTTTTTCCTGACGCGAGTGTTAAACTTGCACTGCCACCGTCAACAATTACAGATGTAATATTGACAGCTTGAGAAGAACTGAAAATTACAATCGGCCATTCGGGTATTTCACCTGCATACGCCTGCGATGCGTAAGTTCCTGTAATAAACGGAACACCGGACGGAGTCGATTTTTTGATTGCAGTACCACTGTTCATCGTGTCATCGCCAAATTCGCCGACTCGTATTACATCGGTAGCATCCAAAGTAACCTCCGGCGCAGGCCTGCGGAACGCTTGCGTGCTAAACTCAAGAAGGGATGATGCTTTTGCCTGCTCGCTAATCGGCGCCGCCGTGACCACACCAATACTGACGCAGGAATACGCAATCAGCAAAGCCATCAGTAAACTAAGTGAGCATTTGAACTTTTTCATAAAAATACCTCCAATTTTATATTTATATGAACCCATTATTCATCGTTACGACTAAACTTTTCCGGTTACTTGGTTGATTACGCAGTCTATGTTCTCTGCGCCAATAATAAGGCTTGCATCAATCGAATCAATATTACCATCAGTATTTAAATCTGCGGCTTTTCTGTAAGCAAAGTCGTCAATAGTGTCCCACGGTACCAGATAATTCTCATAATCTATCAAAACGCTTGCATCAGTGCTGTCAATATTCCCGTCACCGTTAACATCACCGAAAATAACGATATAGAACGTCTGCAATACAACGTCTGTGGAGTTGTCAATAACCATAACTTTCGTGCCGGTTCCAAGCACCCCTGTTGTCGGTGAACATTCGATTCTTCCGTTGCCATTGACCTCTATGTAGTCGCTTTCAAGTTTTTCCTTTGTTAGAGCAACTTCAAGCCCAAATATCAAGTTGTTGTTTAGATCCAAAACAGTTGTAGAACCGGGTTTGACTTCCAAATAAATCTCGGACAAACCCCAAACCGCAAACAATGTGGCGTCTTCGCTTGTAACCTGAAAGTTTGCAAGCGGTTGAGTTGCGGCAAGGTCTGTATTCCACCCCAAAAAACTGTACCCCGGCTTTATAATATTGCCTTGTTGAGGTAGAGAAACAAAACTGCCGTTAGGCAAAACCTGAACAGACGGAACAGTTCCTGTCCCACCATTGAGGCTGAAGTTTACCACAAACCCCGTCCTATACCATAAGGCTGTAAACGTAAGAGATTCATCGGGCATAAAAGCAGGAACACCGGGATTCCATCCCAGGAAAATATGCCCATCCTTGACAGGGACAGCAGGGATTGGTATTGAACTGCCGAAAGCGACCGAGGCGCTGAAGTATTCTACACCATTGACGATAAAAATTGTATCGTGTGTATTGACGCTCCATGTTGCTGTAAATTGCAAAGAATTCGCGGGCATCGTTTCAGGAACATTTGGTGTCCACCCGGTAAAAGTATACCCATTCTTTTTTACAACAGGTGGAATTATGCTTGCGGCATATGCAGTTGTTGTATTGGTTCCTCCGCTACCGCCATTTGCATTGAAAATCAAGTTATATTTGTTAACAGTCCATTGTGCCGTATATGTGGCATCCACGTTCGGAGCCGTTGCGGGTACAGATGGAGACCATCCATTAAATGTATAGCCTTCTCTTTCAACTGTCGGAGCTGTTAAATCGGCACCGAAGACAAGGGTTTCAATTGTTCCGCCTTCACCGCCACTCGCATCAAAGGTTATTGTGGATGTCTTTTGTCGCCACTGGGCAACATAAGTTGTATTTTCGGCAGGAACCGTTGCAGAAATTTCCGGTATCCAACCGTTGAAAGTATAACCTTGCCTGTCGACAACCGGAGCATTCAGTATGCTGCCGTAAATAAATGTGCCACTTGTACCGCCTATCCCGTCATTTGCGTCAAAGATAATTGAGTAGCTGTTGACACGCCATTGTGCGGTGTATATGGAGTCATCAATCGGTACAGAAACGGGGACGGTTGGTGACCACCCCATAAACGTGTAACCTGTTCTTTCTACCACAGGCGCTTTCAATGCGTTACCATATGGCAATAAAACAGATAGTCCGCCGCTTCCTCCGTTTGCATCAAAGGTAACGTTATAATTTGACGGTCTCCACTGTGCTGTGTATAACGAATTTGCTGCAGGCACACTTCCGGGGACATTCGGCGACCACCCAACAAAGGTAAACCCCGGTTTTGACACCATTGGTGCTTGCAATACGGCGTTGTAGATATAGGAATCGCTCATTCCACCTGTTCCGCCGTTATCATCAAACGTAATTGAGTAACTGTTTATGGACCATTGTGCTGTGTATGTGGTTGCGGTATCGGGGACAGTCAGAGGCAACACCGGGTCCCAGCCGGTCAATGTGTGCCCGGTTTTTTCTATGCTCGGTGCTATTAAATCGGTTCCGAAAGGCATCATACTGCTTGCCCCGCCGATTCCGCCGTTTGCATCAAACGTAATCAGATTTTCCGACAGGCTCCAATGCGCAGTAAAAGTCATATCTTCTGCGGGCACGGTAGATGGCACAACAGGCGTCCAACCCTCAAATTTATACCCGTGTTTAGATACATTAGGTGCCACCAAGTTAACCCCGTACGGTAAAACAAAGATATCCCCACCCATTCCACCGTTTGCATCAAAACTAATTGAATAGGAGTTTTTACTCCACTGGGCTATATATGTCGCATTTTCAGCCGGAACAAGGGGAGGAACTTCCGGTATCCAACCTAAAAACGTATAGCCCGTGCGCAAAACCAAAGGTGCATCGAGCTGTTCCCCGGTTACGAGCGTCTGTAATATTCCTCCCCCGGTGCCACCGTTCGCGTCAAAAGTCACCGTCAGCGTTTGCATACTACAAGGAGCAATTTTTGCGCTGTCACGAACCTCGGTAATCGGTGTCACGGCAAGTTCATTTCTACCCTCATAATAAAAAAGCTTGTCATATGCGGCAGAAGTATCTGTCGCCGTAAAAGGAATCATGGCAATTATCATTGCCAACATTAAAATAACGGATAACAACCTGTTTGTTTTTCTCATTTTTAAAAAGCTCCTTTTAAATGCTTAACCAACGAAATTCGCTGATATATTTGAATCCAGTTGTAAATATCAAATAAATTAAAATACAAATACAGTATATCAAATCCGTTTTTACATTACAAGCAAGATGAAAAATTTACGGTGACTTCACATCTTGTTCACAACTAAATCTATTTATTCTTCATGACAATTCTAACTGTATGACAAAAAGCAAACAGCAACTGTCAATTTTGGCAATTACTGTTTGCTTGTTTAAGAATTTAAATGTTTTATTGTTTCACTTTATTTCGCTTATAGAAACCGGTCTGCCTTGGGCAACCGATTTTTTAGCAGCCAATGCTACCAACAAAGAATTAAGTCCGTCCTCCCCTGTGGCCGGTGTTGGCGTGTCATTATTGACAGCATCAACGAATTGAATCATTTCGTCTCTAAAAGACTGCATATATCTTTCCAGGAAAAAGTAAAGTGGTTTGTCACTCATGACACCGTCTTCATCCATAAGGGTCACCGTTGTTGCAGTGTCGTTTGATGCGACCGCTGCCCCCTTGCTACCAAAAACTTCAATGCGTTGGTCATAACCATACGCCGCGCGGCGGCTGTTGTCGATAACGCCCAGTGCGCCGTTTTCGAACTTAAGCGTTATTATTGCAGTGTCTACATCCCCTGCTTGACCAATAGCAGGATCTACAAGGCATGTTGCGCTTGCATAAACTTCGCAGACTTCGCTACCGGCCAAAAACCGCGCCATATCGAAATCATGAATAGTCATATCCAGAAACATGCCGCCTGAAACTGCGGAATACTCTGCAGGCGGCGGTGCCGGATCTCTGGAAGTAATTTTGACGATATGGACATCCCCGATTTTACCGGCGTTCACCATGCTTTTTACGTTGGCAAAGTTATGGTCAAAACGACGATTGAAGCCGACCTGTAGCTTAACCCCGGCTTTTTCAACCTCTTGTATAACAGCTCGAACCTTTTCCGGCGTTAAATCAACGGGTTTTTCGCAGAAGATGTGTTTGCCGGCCTTTGCGGCTTCAATAGCGATATCCGCATGCGTATCCGTGGAAGAACACACAAGCACAGCATCAATCTCTTTATCCGCCAGCATCTCTTTATAATCGGCATAAATTTTCTTTATGCCAAGCATTGCGGCCAGTTCGGCAAGGCCTTCCTTTTTTACATCGGTAATACCGAGCACTTTGGCTGATGGGACATTGTATGTGATGGATTTCGCGTGGAGGGAGCCTATCCTACCGGCCCCAATAATGCCTATGTTTAACTGCTTCATATATTTCCTCCAATAGTTAGATTTTTTACACTCATTTCTGTTTGATAATGTAACACAACAACAAACTAATTTCAAGTTTTATAATTGCAATTTTTGATGATTGTTAACAAATCCTCAATATAAACTTAAAGTTTAAATACTTGAAATAACTCCGCGTGTTATGTATAATATCAAGATATAATAGTCTAAATTATTTGAATCCGGAGGTTACACACATGTCTAGTTGTTGCAACGGTACCAGCGATTTATCCTTACTCGGGGATATGCTTGAAAAATACAGGGATATCCCGGGCAGTCTTATCACCGTTTTACAAAAAGCGCAAGGGTTGTATGGTTATTTGCCCCAGGATGCTTTGAGGCATATTGCCGGCGTACTGAACATCCCGACTGCCAAAGTCTTCGGGGTTGCCACCTTTTATACACAGTTTCGTTTTCAGCCTGTCGGCAAGTATCTTATCCTGCTTTGCCAAGGTACTGCTTGCCACGTTAACTCTTCAAAAAAAATTGAACAAGCTATAACCGAAGAGTTAGAGATTGAAGATGGGCAAACAACCAAGGATGGTCTATTCACCCTAAAAAATGTTGCCTGCCTTGGCTGTTGCAGCCTGTCGCCCGTTATGATGATTAACGAGGATACCTACGGCAATTTAACGCCGGATAAAACCAAGAAAATCCTCAAAAGCTTAAAGGAGGCGCAAGTATGAAGATAGCTGTCGGTCAGGGAAGTTGCGGCACCGCCGCGGGAGCAAGTAAAGTCTATAGCCTTCTTGAGAAAACTATTAGCGAAAACAAGCTCAATACAGAGCTTACCATAACCGGTTGCATTGGCATGTGTTTTTTAGAACCTATTGTGGATATTTATTTGGATGACGGTAGTTTGAAAAGGCTGGTCAAGATTTCCGAAAAGGACATTCCGGCTATTGCCGAATATATCGAAACCGGTAACGTTGATAAAATTGCACGCCTTGAGGTAACACCGGAAGATAATACGTTTTTAACGCAGCAGACTAGGATCGCGTTGCGACATTGCGGCCTTATTAACCCGGAGAAAATTGAGGATTACTATGCCGACGATGGGTATAATGCATTTAAAAAAGCTTTGGCCATGACACCCGAGGCAGTTATAGATGAAATTAAGATTTCCGGCCTTGCAGGGAGGGGCGGCGCAGGTTTCCCTACATGGTTCAAATGGGATGCCGCACGAAAAAGCCCGAGTGAGGTTAAATACCTTATTTGCAATGCAGATGAAGGTGACCCCGGAGCCTTTATGGACAGAGCGATTATTGAAAGTGACCCGCACAATTTAATTGAAGGTATGCTTATAGCGGCTTATGCCATTGGTGCTAAATACGCGGTTGTTTATGTTCGCGCCGAATACCCCCTTGCCATAGAAAGGCTTCAAAAAGCTATCGAACAGGCGAAATCCGCCGGATTTGTCGGCGAAAATATCCTCGGCACTGATTTTAGTTGTGCGTTTTCTTATAAAGCGGGGGCAGGTGCTTTCGTTTGCGGTGAAGAAACAGCACTGATTGAATCCCTTGAAGGGCACCGTGGTATGCCGAGATTAAAACCTCCCTTCCCCGCGCAATCCGGCTTTTGGCAAAAACCATCCAATATAAACAATGTGGAAACTTTTGCAAACGTACCATGGATTATGCTAAACGGAGGCCCTGCCTTTGCCGCTATGGGAACACAGGATAGCAAGGGCACAAAAGTTTTTGCATTAACAGGTAAAATCAAGCGCGGAGGCCTTGTGGAAATACCCATGGGCAAAACGCTAAACGACGTTATATTCAAAATCGGCGGCGGGATCCGTGATGGGGGCGTATTCAAAGGTGTCCAAATGGGCGGCCCTTCCGGTGGATGCATCCCGGCAAAACTTGGCGACACAATTATTGACTACAAAAAACTCAACGATACCGGTGCTATCATGGGTTCAGGCGGCATGGTCGTTATGGACGAAAAAACTTGTATGGTCAGCATGGCGAAGTTCTTTTTGGACTTTACCGCAAAAGAATCCTGTGGCAAATGCATTCATTGCAGAATAGGCACAAAAAGATTGCTTGAAATTTTGGAACGCATTTGCATCGGGCAAGGCCGGCAAGGTGACATTGAACTCTTGGAAGACCTATGCAATGAAATAAAGAGTGGCTCTTTATGCGGTTTGGGACAAACAGCACCCAACCCCGTCTTATCCACCATACGGTATTTTAGAAATGAGTATGAGGCCCATATTAACGACCGCAAATGTCCGGCTTGTGACTGCACCGAACTTTTGACGTTTGAAATAGATAGTGAAAAGTGCACGGGATGCACGTTATGTAAAAAGAAATGCCCGGTCGACGCCATTACCGGTGATGTTCGGAAACCGCACGTCATCGATTCCGAGAAATGCATTCAGTGCGGAAAATGCAATGACGTTTGCCGTTTTGGCGCTGTTTTGATATCCTGACGCAGTTTGGGATTATAATTGTGATTTTGAAAGGACATTAACATATGAGCGAATATATTTCATTGACAATAGACGGCAAGCAAGTAACGGTTGAAAAAGGTGTTACTATTCTGGATGCCGCACGAGCCAACGGGATTGAAATCCCAACCCTTTGCCACGATAAGCGGGTAGAGATTTATGGTGCTTGCGGGCTTTGCGTTGTGGAAGCGCAAGGCAACCCTAAGCTACTGCGTGCTTGCTCAACAAAAGCAAACGACGGCATGGCTATTCTTACATCAACACCAAGAGTGTTAAGCTCCCGCAAATGTGCATTGGATTTGCTTGTTTCCGACCATGTGGGTGACTGTAAAGCGCCTTGCTCCCTCGCCTGCCCTGCCGGTACAGATTGCCAAGGCTATGTGGGTCTTATCGCTAACGGAGAATATATGGAGGCTGTAAAGCTAATTAGGGAGGTTCTGCCGTTCCCCGCTTCTATCGGGCGCGTGTGCCCTCACCCGTGCGAAACGGCGTGCCGCAGGCAGTTGGTTGAGGAACCTATATCCATCGCATTCCTCAAAAGCTTTGTCGGCGATATAGCGTTAGATTCCAAAACGCAATACATCCCCGACGCGTTTGCAGATACCGGCAAAAAAATTGCTGTTATAGGTGGAGGCCCCGGTGGCCTTACCGCCGCCCACTTCCTGCGGCTCAAAGGGCATAGCGTAAAAGTATATGACATGATGCCTGAAATGGGCGGAATGTTGCTCTATGGTATTCCCGAATATCGCCTTCCAAGGGCTATTCTTGGTAAAGAGATAGCCTTAATAAAAAATTTAGGCGTTGAGTTTGTTAACAATTTCAAAATCGGTGTAGATGCTTCTTTAGACGAAATCAAATCTCAACATGATGCCGTGGTCATTGCCATTGGCGCATGGAAAAGCAGCAAGATGCGTGTTAAGGGTGAAGAGCTCAGCGGCGTTATCGGTGGCATTGACTTTTTACGTGAGGTTGAGCTCGGGTCCCCGCCTGAAATCGGCAATAAAGTTGCCATTTGCGGCGGCGGCGACGTGGCTATGGATGCTTGCAGAACTGCCGTACGCTTGGGTGCAAAAGAAGTATATGTTATTTACCGCCGTACCCGTGGTGAAATGCCGGCAACCCCTTTTGAAATTGATGAGGCTGAGGAAGAGGGTGTCATATTTAAGTTCCTTACCAATCCGGAAGAAATTTTGGGTGAAAACGGCAAGGTTACAGGCGTAAAACTTCAAATCATGGAGCTTGGCGAACCGGACGCCAGCGGCAGACGCAAGCCTGTACCGGTGGACGGCGTTTTCGAAAACATTGAACTTGACACTGTTATCATGGCCATCGGCCAGCAGACTGTCGCAGATGGCTTTGAAGCGTTGGAGTTGACAAAATGGTCAACAGTAGTTGCTGATGAAACCACTTTCAGAACATCTATAGACGGTATTTTCGCCATTGGGGATGCTACCAATAATGGCACAGATATTGCCATCGCCGCTATCGGCGAAGCGTACAGGTCCGCTAGTGTCATTGATGGCTACCTGAATGGGCAAATAATTCCTTACAAAAAACCGTATCTGGTTGAACAAGAAGTAACCGCCGAGGACTTTATCGAAAAGGATAAGTTGCCAAGGGCTGTAATGCCGGGGCTTCGCCCGGAGGAACGCAAAAATAACTTTAAAGAGGTTGCTTTCGGCTTTTCCGAACAAGCGGCGAAAGCGGAAGGTGACCGTTGTCTGGAGTGCGGTTGCCATGATTATTTTGAGTGTAAGTTGATCAGTTACGCGCAAGAATACGATGTCACGCCCATACTATACGAAGGGAAAAAGCGTGAAAACCACCGAGAAACCGAGCATCCGTTCATTGAGCAAAACGCCGAGAAGTGCATTTTATGCGGGCTTTGTGTACGTGTATGTGATGAATTAATGGGCGTCACAGCACTCGGTCTCGTGGACAGAGGTTTTGAAACGGTTGTTTCTCCGGAATTCAGCGTTCCGCTGGCACAAACCGACTGCATTGCCTGCGGGCAATGTGTTGCCCTTTGCCCAACCGGAGCATTACGTGAAAAAGCGCAATTTGTCAAGAGTGTACCTGTGGCTGAAATAAAAACTCAAACCACCTGCCCCGACTGCGCCGCAGGCTGCCAAATGGAGTTGTGCAGTATCGGCAATACTCTTATCCGCGCTTTGCCGGCAGGCGAAACCGGTCTGCTGTGTGCCCAGGGACGTTTCGGCTTTGGTGAAACGCAAAGCAAAGACAGGGTATCAAAGCCGATGATAAAACAAAACGGCAAGTTTATTACAGTAAATCTTGATGAAGCCATCAGCACCTTTACCGCAAAGCTAACAGGCATTATTGACAAGTTTGGGGCCGACTCTGTTGGCATAGCTGTTTCGCAACGATTTGCCCTTGAAGAAGCATACCTAATCAAATTATTTGCAAAAAATATTATTAAAACAGAGAATCTCTTTACCTTTGGCATCAATGAGAAACGGATATTGTCCTCCTTGGGTGTTGACAATGCAAATGGAGTTTACGACAGGCTGTTCGGGGATGCCTTTTACAAGGGAGCAAACAGCTATGGATTCGAAGAACTATTAGGCATCAAGCCTGCCGGCAACATCAGCAAGCTAAAAGCGTTGATTGTTTTCGGCGAGGATATGCCGGAATCATTACCCGATTTTGAGTTCTTGGCTGTTATCGGGACTCGGTTGACTAAAAACGCAGAAAATGCGGATATTGTCTTCCCCGCTTCCACCTTTGTAGAATCAAACGGAACCTTTGCCAATTCAGCAGGCAATTTCTTGAAGTTTAAGAAGGTCATTGAACCGAAACATGGTCCGGAAAATTGGCAGTTGATTCAAATGATGTCAACTGCTATAGACAAAAACACTCGCCGGTTTTCAAGCACGGAAGAAATCTATGATGAACTGTCGGCGAAATAATGTAATTTCAGAAATGAGGTTTAAGGCCAAATGATTATAAACGCACCGAAAAATTTCCCTTATGGGTATAACGAAATAGCAACGATCGGCGACAAAGAGCAAAAATCTATGATGGATTTTGGCATTCTTCACCTTGCCGCGGGAGATGAATTTTGCGAGTCGCAAAAATTAGAGCGGGCATATTTGCTGATTACCGGTGACATCACGATTGAATGGGATCAGAATAAGCAAAGAATTAAACGAGAAAACTGCTTTGATTTTTCCCCTTGGGTGCTTCATGTCCCCAATGATGTAGCCGTTAAAATAACCGCAAATGATGACTCCGAAATTGCCGTTGAGCGCACCGAAAACGAACGCACTTTCCCCTGCAAGCTGTATACGCCCGACGAATGCGCAAGCGAACACAGAGGAGCCGGCACCATGCGTGAAACCTCCACCCGAATTGTGCGCACCGTGTTTGATTATTCAAACGCGCCACATTCCAACTTAGTGTTGGGTGAAGTAATCGGATTCCCCGGTAAGTGGTCGAGTTACCCACCCCATCATCACGCGCAACCGGAAATTTATTATTACCGTTTTCTGCCCGAAAACGGATATGGTTTTTCACAGCTTGACGAGTCACCTGTAAAAACCCACCACAACTCCACTGTTTTTATCGTCAACGGTGAAACACACCCGCAGGTAACCGCCCCCGGCTATGCCATGTGGTATTTATGGGTAATCCGTCATATAGATGGCGACCCGTATATTGCCCCAACTTTTGTTCCCGAGCACTTATGGGTGACCGAAAAAGATGCCGATATTTGGCCCAAATAAAATAAAAGGAATGATGTCAAATGAAATTAACCATGGCCCAGGCACTCGTTAGATTTCTTGATAACCAATATGTATCTTTTGACGGAAAAGAAGAAAAGTTTGTCAATGGCATGTTCGGTATTTTCGGCCACGGCTGCGTTGTGGGCATCGGCCAGGCACTCGAACAAGGCGGTCACAACCTGAGGTATTACCAGGGGCACAATGAACAAGGTATGGCGCACGCTGCAACCGCCTATGCCAAACAAAAAAATCGCCGCTCTATTATTGCCTGTACATCATCAATAGGTCCCGGCGCACTGAACATGGTAACGGCCGCCGGCACGGCAACAGCTAATCGCATCCCCCTACTGCTCTTGCCGGGGGACACCTTTGCCTGCCGCCAACCAGACCCCGTGCTACAGCAAATCGAGCAGCCGAGCGGATACAGCACCACAGCCAATGATTCCTTTAAAGCTGTGTGTAAGTATTGGGACAGGGTTGTGCGCCCGGAGCAACTGATGACCGCCATGCTCAACGCCATGCGTGTTTTAACAGACCCTGCACAAACGGGCGCCGTGTGCGTCTCAATGCCGCAGGACGTGGAAGCGGAAGCTTTTGACTATCCGGACTCATTTTTAGAAAAAAGAATCTGGCACCTGGACAGAAGACAGGCTACCCCACGTGAAATTGAGGCGGCCGCTGCCTTGATTGAAGGAGCAGAAAAGCCCTTGATGATCATAGGCGGAGGTGTCACATATTCAGAGGCGTGGGAGACTGCTCAATTTTTTGCCGAAAAATTTAACATTCCGATTGCTGAAACGCAAGCCGGCAAAGGGCAAATCCGATGGGATCATAGGCTCAATCTAGGTGGCATCGGCGTTACAGGCACAGCCGCCGCAAATGAAATTGCAAAACAAGCTGACCTAATAATTTCTGTCGGTACTCGCCTGACGGACTTCACCACAGCATCCAAATGGCTGTTTCAAAACCCAAATGTTAAAATTCTCAGTATTAATGTTTGCGCATTTGACGCATTTAAAATGGACTCCGTTGCCATTATTGCTGACGCTAACAATGCTTTACTTGATTTGACGGGCGCATTGGGTACAATGAACTACCTTTCCGGCTGGAGAGAAGAAATTCTCACCGCGCGAAACAACTATATAGCTCAAATGAATGCCAACTATAATCTTGAACTGCCCGAGGGCTTGTCACAAACAAGGGCACTCGGCGAGATTAATAAGTTTGTTGCGCCAGACTCTGTCGTTGTCGGCTCCTCCGGAAGTTTACCGGGCTGCATGCAAAGGCTTTGGCGTTCAATTGTACCGAAAACTTATCATATGGAATACGGTTTTTCTTGCATGGGATATGAAATTTGCGGTGCTTTGGGTGCAAAACTCGCTGAGCCGAATCGTGAAGTATACGCCATGGTTGGTGACGGCAGTTTTTTAATGCTCCACAGCGAGTTATACACCGCCATTCAGGAAGGTGTCAAAATTAATATCATGCTATTTGATAATACGGGTTGGGGCTGTATTGAAGGCTTGCAAAACAGCCAAGGCACCAAAACTTTCGGCACCCGTTTCCTTGCTAGGAACCCGGAAACGGGCTTGCTTGACGGGGATGTCGTCCCGCTTGACTTTGCAAAAATTGCCGAAGGCTATGGTTGCAAGTCTTACCATATCGAGAATGTCGATCAACTGCACGAAGCTTTAGAAGATGCTAAAACGCAAAAATGTTGCACGCTGTTTGACATGAAAGTGGTTCACGGCAGTATGAGCCATGGCTATGATGCTTGGTGGAGAGTCGGCGTTGCAGAAGTTTCCGAAAGTGAAAGTGTTCAGGCGGCTTATGAAGATATGAAAGCAAATATTGAAAAGGCAAGACTTTATTAAAATAAAGATAGTGAGGAAACAAAATGTTAGACAGTAAAAAAATTCACCTGGGCATTGCGCCAATCGGTTGGACGAATGATGACATGCCGGACCTCGGCGCAGAAAACACATTTGAACAATGTGTCAGTGAAATGGCGCTGGCAGGCTTTACGGGTTGTGAAGTAGGTAATAAGTTTCCAAAAGATATCAAAACGCTCAAACACAAGTTGGACGTCAGAGGCCTGCGGATTTGCAACGCCTGGTTTTCATCGCTCTTACTATCGGACGGCTACGAAGCTACCATTAGTGCTTTTGTCAAACACATGAATTTTCTTTATGACATGGGTGCAAAAATCATCGGCGTGTCCGAACAAGGCAACAGCATTCAGGGCAAGCCGGTAAGCATTTTTAAAGAAAAGCCGGTTTATACGCCGGAGCAGTGGGACCTTGTAGCTAAAGGGTTTAATGATATGGGCAAATTAGCGCGCGAAAAAGGTATGTATTTTACCGTTCATCACCACATGGGCACCGGTGTGCAGACCGCCGCTGAGGTCGATAAATTGATGGAATTGACCGACCCGAACCTTGTTTTCTTGCTTTATGATACAGGCCATTTTGCTTTTGCCGGTGAAGACTCCATTGCAGTACTTAAAAAGCATGTCAACCGAATCAAGCATGTGCACCTGAAAAGTGTGCGTTACGCGGCGCTTGAAGAAGCTAAAGCCAAAAATTATAGTTTCCTTGATGCCGTTCGTTATGGCAGCTTCACCGTACCCGGTGACGGGGACTATGACTTTGTGCCCGTGTTTGAACTGCTTGCCGACAATAACTATGAAGGTTGGATCGTTGTCGAAGCGGAGCAGGACCCTGCCATAGCAAACCCATTTGAATATGCGTTAATGGCCAGAAAATATATTCGCGAAATAACCGGGTTATAATTGACTAATGGGGCGGAATCATCCGCCCCATTTTTTATTAGGAGATGCAACATGCAAAAAGATCTAAAAGTATATGTTATTACCGACACGCACCATTATGCAATCAGCGAACTTGGATTCAGTAACTCAGAAGACCAAAAGTGTATGAATGAATCCGGTGCCATCATTGATGCCGTCTTTGAAAAGTTGATAGCACAGGACGATATCGACATTATCCTTATCTGCGGGGACCTGACCAATAACGGCGAAAGACCAAGTCACAAAGAATTTATAGAAAAACTGTACCGTTTAAAAAACGCCGGCAAACGAGTGTTTGTCGTTACGGCAACGCATGATTATGGCTTGCGGGAACTCAAGGACGGGAAAGTTGTCGGTAAAGATGACGGAAAAGCAAGCCGAAGCGAATTGCGAGGCCTGTACTTTGATTTTGGTTTCGATGAATCCATTTCGGATTACAAGGATGGGCTTTCCTATGTTGCAAGCCTCGTGCCCGGTTATCGTCTGCTTGCCATTAACGATGATTGTTATGGGTCAGATGATTATGACGATGAACATCTGGCATGGATACTCCAACAGATTGATGAGGCAAAGTCTTCGGGTGATTACATATTCGCCATAACGCATCACCCGGTATTGCCGCCGTCACCGGCTTTTCCGCTTTTCAGCGGACGGGATATGCGTAGCTACGGCAATAAGGCAGCTATCCTCGCCGACGCCGGTCTTGAGTTTATTTTCACCGGGCATGCACATATGCAGAATATATCCTCCATCACGACAGAAAACAGTAATACCCTGTGGGATATTAACACAGGCTCTCTGGTCGGCTACCCCACGCCCATACGTCGAGTTGTGTTTGAAAAGGAAAAGGTTAGCATCACGACCGAAAAAATCGACAGCATCGACTGGGATTTGAAGGGGTTAACGCTTGACGAGTATTTGATTGAACATTTTGATTTTATGCTTAATGATGTTTTTCATTCGATGGCTTATGACTTGGACAGATTGGGTGCCCTTGGCGGCGGTTTCGGCCTTTCGAGAGAATTGATACACAAGCTTAGGATACCTATAATAATGGCAGGCAAGACTATGCAAAAGCTGACCATCGGCAAAGTTGCGCGATTGCTGTGGATTAGTCGTAAGGTAGACAAAAGCATTAAAGACATACTCATCAAGGATTTGGTGATTGAAATCATTCGCAATATATTCACGGGTAACGAGCATTATTCCCCTGATACCCCGATGTATCAAGCAATCATGGCTGCCGTCACAAAGGTTCATCCCCTAATCAAACTTTTTGCAAAGGGTAATGAGATAGTAGAAGAACTGCCGTGGCTTGTTGCACACATGATCTATGACGATACACCCGATAACGAAGCGGTTTTGCTGAGAAAATAATATGGATACCTGCATGGGGGCAAAGCCTGACGGTCGTTCTTTGTACGCGGCAAAAAGACCCTTGAGTGTTACCGCTCAAAGCTCTTTTTTTGTATTTTATCGAACAGGACTTACCACTCGTGTATGACTTTCGGGTTTGCAAAAATTTCATTCAATTTTTCAATAAACGGCACCATAGCGTCAAAATCATAGGCTCTGTGGTCAAAGGCAACGCACAGCGACATAAACAGCCGCGGTTTCATCACTTTCTCACCGTTTTCAAGCACAAATGCCGGTTTTTCCTGAGCGGCCGAAATAGCAATAGCGACAGCCTGCGGCGGGACAACTTCAAGTAGTGCTACAGACAAAGGGCTGTCCCTTAAAAGAGAGCCGATGTTGCTAACCACCAGTGTCCCCTGCCGTACATCAGCGATTGTCAGACGATCCGTTTCCGGAATACGGTCATACTCTTTTTTTGCCGTACCCGTTAATGGATGTACCTTGTCCTTGCCAACACGACCGACAAAAAGTCTACGGATAACCAAGGGGATTTTAAACTCGCGTAAGTCCTCCATGGATTGTTTGAAAGCTACGCGGTAATAGAGTTCATCCAAATTGGTATTGGCAGCTCTGCGGCGTACGTCTGCGACATAATCATTAATTTCTGTCAGACTTTTCTTGTGCGTATTTTGCACATTGATTGTGATTGTGTTTTCTTCATCTACCTTACAGGGCATGGAAATATTAATTTCCTCGATGATATCTACAGTACCACGGGAATTGACTTTGTTGTATTGAACATAGGCGTTCAGATGCGGAGCAGCCTTTAGTCCCTCAACAATTACTTTAAGCATCAGAGAATTGAATGTAATATTTTGCTGCGGCAGGTTTTTGGTTTTTAAAACTTTATATTCTTGCATAAATTCCGTAACGTCGGGGTCATAAATAAAAGAACAATGTGGGATTTTATCCCAGCTCTCCGTCGTTATATGCGCCACGATTTTACGCATAATTTTGAATCGTTCTCTCGTATAGTGCAAGCCCTCCCAAAGGTTTTTTTCACCAACCAGCACTTCTTCCTCTTTGTTCGGCTTGCTTGTCTCGTTTTTCATTAAAGTCTCCTTTTCTATTTATATTTTGGCATCCAATCGCCATGTTCTTCAATTAACTCGTCGCACATGGCAACGATTTCGTCGATTGTCAATTCGCTTGATGCATGCGGATCCATCATAACCGCTTGATAAATATGGTCTTTTTTTAGCGTCACGGCGGCTTCTATAGTTAAAAGCTGAACATTGATAGTGGTCATGTTCATGGCTGCTAGTTGTAAAGGCAAAGGGCCTTGATAGCAAGGTTGAACCCCATTTTTATTAACTAAGCAGGCAACCTCTACGCAGGCTTCGTCCGGTAGGTTGGGTATGATTCCCTTGTTCAAGACATTGCCGCCGATTTTGTATGGCACATCAGTGGTGATAGCCTCCATAATATAGGACGCGTATTCATGACCTCTTTTATGCTTAATATCGCCGGTAACGTACTTTAGCTTATCCCTTTCCCAGTTGGCAATCTGCCCTATACACCGGCGTGGGTATTCATCCAGTGGGATGTTGTAACGGGTAAGGAGTTCCGGATTTCTGTTTTTTATGAAGAAGTTGTTATATTCTGCGTTGTGCTCACTGGATTCGGTGCAGTAATAACCAAAACGGCGAATATATTCATAGCGGACAAGGTCATGGTGGTCAGTGATGCCACTTTCTAAAATTTCAATCGCCCTTTTGCGAATTTCCGGGTACAAGTCGGTGCCGTCTGCATTCTCAATTTCCAACAGCCAACCCATATGGTTAACACCGGCAATTTTTTCTCTTATCGGTTCATCAAAGTCAATATCCAAATTATTCAACAGCCCTCGGGAACACCCCTGAACACTATGGCACAGTCCAACTGTTTTAACATTGGTATAGCGCTGCATATAACCGGTAAGCATTGCCATGGGATTGGTATAGTTCAGGAACCATGCGTTGGGGCAAACTTCTTCCATATCATCCGCAAAATCTTTTAACACAGGAATTGTTCGTAATGCGCGGAATATTCCACCAACACCATAACTGTCGCCGATAGTTTGGCGAAGCCCATATTTTTTTGGGATTTCAAAATCTGTTATCGTGCAGGGATCATAGCGTCCAATCTGGATGGCGTCAACAACAAAGTCCGCACCGCGCAATGCGTCTTTGCGGTTTGGAACGTCATGATACTTTGTGATTTTTGCACGGTTTTCATTAATATTTTTGTTCAGCGCTTTGACCATAATATAGGACTCTTCAAGGCGTTCCGCATCGATGTCGTAAAGCGCAATTTCACTTTCCCGCAAAGCCTCGGAAAACATAGAATCACCAAGAACATTTTTGGCAAATACAGAACTGCCGGCCCCCATGAATGTGATTTTCATTAAAAATACCTCTCATCGTTTATAATTTACAGGCAACGCCTGCATTAGACGAAAACTTTGTCTGCGATCAAAACACTTGCCATCGCATCTGCCGCATAATAATCGGCATTGATTTGTTTGGCATAGTCGTCCGTCACTACTGCACCGCCGACCATTACTTGGCAGGGAATACGATTTTCCTTTAACAGTTTAATTACGTTCTCCATGGCAGGAACTGTCGTTGTCATTAAAGCACTTAAACCGATTAGCTTAATATTAAACTCTTTTGCCGTTTTTATAATCAAGTCACAGTCAACATTGCGTCCCAAATCCAGAACGTCATAACCATAATTTTCAAGCATAACCTTGACAATATTCTTACCGATATCATGAATATCGCCTTTGACAGTGGCTAATAAAACTTTGCCCTTGGCTTTATGTGGTTTACCGGTTTTACTTAAAGTTTCCTTGATTGCAACAAAAGCGTTTTGCGCTGCTTCTGCACTTTTTATCAATTGAGGTAAGAATAAAGTTTTGTTTTCAAAACCTTTACCGACTTCATCCAAAGCCGGCACTAGAATTTCCGCAACCACTTCTTGCGGTTGCATATTTTCTAGTTCAGTCATTGTTAAGTCATAAGTACGCTGGGCCAGACCGCCTTTGATGGCCGCAAAGAGTGTTGTTTGTTTTTCAACCGTTGTTTTGACTGCAACTTGCTCTGTAAGTGCCTCAATATAATTGCCGTATTCCATGCATAGGTAGTCCAGGCCGTTTAGGGCATTGTGCGAATAATACGTGTTCATCATCGCATCGGAGCAAGGGTTGAGGATAGCCGCGTCTAGGCCGTGGCACAGGGCTTCGGCGAAAAAAGTGGCATTAATAACATCCCTTTGTGGTAGGCCGAAGGAAACATTGGATACGCCGAGCACTGTTTTAACACCAAGCTCTTTTTTAATCAGCATCAAAGCATCGAGCGTTATTTTAGCGGCATCCGGTGAGGCACCGACGGTCATTGTGAGTGCATCGACTATAATGTTTTTTTTGTGTATGCCATACTCTGCAGCTTTTTCAATAATTTTGCGTGCTATGGCAAGTCGGCCTTGTGCAGTTTCGGGAATCCCATCATCATCAAGGGTCAGTGCCACTAAAACCCCGCCATATTTTTTAACAAGCGGAAAAATCTTTTCCATTTCTTCTTCTTTGCCGTTGACTGAGTTTATCAGCGCTTTTCCGTTGTATATCCGTAAGCTTTTACCGATAACCTCGGCATCTGCCGAGTCTATTTGAAGCGGCAGTGTCAACGACATCTGCAAATCTTGCAATGCGCGCACCATTGCCTTAGCTTCATCGATGCCCGGCATTCCGACATTCACATCAATAATATGGGCACCGGCCTCCATCTGTTCAATTCCCTGTTCCACAATATAATCATAGTCGCCCTTCAGAAGGGCTTCTTTAAACTTTTTCTTACCGGTTGGGTTGATTCTCTCACCAATTACGACAGGTTTGTCCCCTATTACACAGGTTTTTGAATAGGAAGAAACGACGGTAATATTTTTTTCAATAAGCGGTTTTGGCGTAACATCTTTACACAATTCTATCGTTTCTTTTAGGTGGGCGGGAGTCGTCCCACAGCAACCACCAAGAACTTGCGCGCCCCCCGAAGCCATATCCAACATGTCTGCCGCAAAAATGTCCGGCGCTGCTTCAAAAATGGTTTTCCCGTCTTGCATAACAGGCATACCGGCGTTTGGCATAATGATAACCGGTGATGAAGACAGTAGTGTAATTTCTTGCAATAGTTTTTTCATTTTTTCAGGGCCTAAGCTACAGTTAATACCCAGTGCATCAACGCACAATCCTTCCAACAGCGCAACAGCACAAGAAATATCACCGCCTGTTAACAACTTCCCTTTTTCATCAAAAGAAAAGGTTGCGAAAACAGGTAAGTTTGTGTTCTCTTTTACCGCTAGGATGGCCGCTTTCATTTCGTACGTGTCCGTCATGGTTTCAATTATTACTAAATCCGCCCCATACTTTGCGCCCGCCATCGCTTGCTCGGAATAAACCTCGTAGGCGTCTTCAAATGAAAGGTCGCCAAAGGGTTCCAATAATTTACCGGTAGGCCCCATATCTAATGCGATATAATGTTTTTTTGAACTTTCAACACTATCGCGTGCCGCCTTTGCGTTGTGCAATGCGGCCGCGACAATTTCATCAACCTCATAACCGGTACCGTCAAGTTTGATGCGATTCGCACCAAAGGTATTTGTGGTTATTACATCACAACCGGTTTCTATATAAGCCTTATGTATTTGTGTAATCAGGGCAGGTTTTTGGATGTTCATGCTTTCGGGAAGCTCGCCGGCTTTAAGGCCACTTTCCTGTAAAAAAGTGCCCATCGCTCCATCAATAAAAAGCAATCGTTTGCCGAGAATATTCGTTACATTCATGGTGCTACCGTCCTTTATCAGCTTGCGTTGAGGATGTGAGAAAGGTTATCTATTATTTTCAATGCGATATCGGGTTTATTCATTGTATAAATATGTATTCCTTTAACGCCATTCGCAATAAGGTCTACAATTTGATCCGTCGCGTAAGCAATCCCCGCTTGTTTAAGTGCATCCGGGTTATCGCCGAACTTATCTACAATAGTTTTAAATTTGGGGGTTAGAGAAGTACCTGCCATATCACAGATACGCCCTATCTGGCGGCTGTTTGTAACCGGCATTACACCCGCTGCAATCGGTACATCTATACCGTTGCGCAAGGCGTTGTAAAGAAAACTATAAAGAACATTGTTGTCAAAAAACATTTGAGTGATCAAAAAATCAACCCCGCTGTCAACCTTTGCCTTTAAAAACTTCATGTCTTCTTCTTTATGGGCGGATTCGACATGACCTTCCGGGTAGCAAGCGGCACCGATGCAAAAACCGCCCCTCGTCTTAATCTCTTCCACAAGGTCTAAAGCATATCTGTAATAACCGGCATCGGGGAAAACCATACCTTGAGGAATGTCCCCCCTCAAAGCCAGAACGTTTTCAATACCCGTTGCTTGCAAGTCGTCAATCAGGGCGGAAACTTCGTTGCGTGATGAGGATACACAGCTTAGGTGGGCAAGCGCAGTTGTGTTGAGCTTGTGCTGAATAAAAGATGCAATTTCAATCGTGTTTTTTGACGTGCCGCCCCCGGCGCCATAGGTGACGCTCATAAAATCAGGCTCGGATGTCGAAAGCTGTTCAACCGCACGAAGCACAGGCTCAAAAGAAGATTCCGCCTTGGGCGGAAATGCCTCCAGTGAAATTACTACGTCTTTCGTTTTAAACATTTCATCAATACGCATTACTTTACCTCTGTTTTGTGATTGGGCTAATAGCCATTATACAGTTAAAGGCTATAAAATACAAGGAAAACATACCGCTGTGTAAATTGGGGTAAATTGCCTTATTCGTTGTGTGTGCACCTATTCCATACTGTTGAGCAAATCAAAAAATTTATTCGGTTTTCTTGTTGTAATGTTATCAACCGACAGCGACAGCATCTTCTCCATATCCTTCTTTTTATCGACCGTCCAAACCGACACAAGCAAGCTATTCTTATGAAGAACGTCCACCAATGTCTTGCTGATTTCACCATAATTACAATTTAACCCAATGCAATTCAACTCAATGAGCCTGTCGGCAAATGATTGTGCATATTCCAAAGTGTTTCGTTGCTTTTTATCGGTCGAGGCATTCAGATAATAAGGAATCAAGGGACTTTGAGCCATAACCGGTCCAACCCAGTTTTCGTCCACACCGGTAAAAAACACACGCTCCCTTAAACCCTCTTTTTCAACAAGCTCTTGCACTGTGGCAAGATTTTTTATTGATTTAAGATCCAAATTAATTTTTATTTCGTCGCTAACTTTTTTATCTTTAATGGCCTTGAACACGTCAATAAGCAAAACTCCTTCATTTTGTTTTGGCGAATCCTTGTGGATAATAACGGGGGTTGCGTCAGGTCTGAAAGAAACGTCAATTTCAACAATATTCACACCGGATTCTATCGCTTTCAGCAAGGCCGATATGGTGTTTTCCGGTAGCCCCAAGGCTCCGGCATGAGCAGTGACTGAAAATCCGACAGGCAAAGACTGTTGCTTTACGCCTTGTTTCGCGAAGCTCCGATTCTTCGAATCTGAGTTACCGGGGAAGCACTCTGTTTTTGGCATTTTTTTCCCAACCCTTCTTCTTTTTTTCGAGTTTAACAAAAGGCGGAAGTTATGTCAACAGCAATAGGGATGATATGCTCTTTCTATAACAATTATTTTTTTGATTTATTTGTCAGATTTACAAAAATATGATATAATGTTTTTACTGATTGGAGGTAATAAAATTATGCTATATTTTTGGATTGCCACTTTCGTCTTTCTTATTATTGCTGAAGCCACAACAGCCCAGCTCGTTACTATTTGGTTCGCCGTTGGTGCTTTGGGTGCTCTCATTGCCAATCTTTTAAATGCACAGGATTGGTTGCAGTGGGCGATTTTTGTAGTCGTCTCGATTGTAACCCTCGTTGCAACACGTCCCCTTGTAAAAAAATTCACCGGTAAGAAGATTCAGCCGACAAATGCAGACCGCAATATTGGGGAACAGGCCATCGTGCTTGAAGATATTGATAACACCTTGGGCACAGGTTCCGTCAACGTTAAAGGTGTCACTTGGACAGCCCGTTCACTAAACGGGGATTTAATTGAAAAAGGAACAATGGTTGTGATCCACAAAATCGAAGGAGTCAAACTGCTTGTTGTAAAGCAAGATGAGCAGTAAAACAATAAATTAATTTTGGAGGTATAAAAATGGATTTACCCGTAATTTTCGTTCTGATTGGTCTCGCAGTATTCGTTCTTCTCATCGTTGTATCGAACATCAAAATTGTGCCCCAGTCAAAAGCCTATGTTATTGAGCGCCTAGGCTCATACAATGCTACATGGCAAACCGGTCTTCACATGAAGATTCCCCTTGTTGAAAGAATAGCAAAAATTGTTTCTTTAAAGGAACAAGTTGTCGACTTCCCCCCGCAACCGGTGATAACCGGCGACAATGTAACCATGCAAATCGACTCGATTATCTTTTTCCAAATAACGGATCCTAAACTATACACGTACGGTGTAGAAAGACCCTTAACCGCTATTGAAAGCTTAAGTGCCACTACACTGAGAAATATTATTGGCGAAATGGAACTTGACAACACACTGACATCCAGAGATATAATAAACACTAAAATCAGAATTATTCTGGATGAGGCAACGGACCCATGGGGTATCAAAGTAAACCGGGTTGAGCTTAAAAATATTATGCCACCTGCTGAAATTCAGGACGCGATGGAAAAACAGATGAAGGCGGAACGCCAGCGTCGTGAAGTAATACTTCGTGCTGAAGGTGAAAAAGCAAGCAAGATTTTAGTAGCCGAAGGTCAAAAAGAAAGCCAAATTCTTTTTGCGGAGGGTGAAAAACGAGCCGCAATTCTCCAAGCAGAAGGCGTTAAGGAGAGAAAAATACGCGAAGCTGAGGGTGAGTCTGAAGCCATTATCACCATCCAGACAGCTAACGCTCAAGCGATTGAAATGATTAACGCCGTCAAACCCGGCGAAGGGTTCCTTGCGATAAAGAGCTTGGAAGCTTTTGAAAAAGCGGCAGACGGTCAAGCCACAAAGATTATTATACCAAGTGATATTCAGTCTTTGGCCGGTCTTGCGACAAGCGTAAAAGAGCTGTTGACAACAACAAAACAATAATCTCTTTTAAACATTACGAAGCGCCCGCAGATTTTGTCTGCGGGCGCTCTCGATATTATTTGACAATAGGCTGACCGCGATTAGTCTATTATATCACCGACACCATTAAAAATATAAGTTGGAATATATGGGAAATCACTCATCGTCTCCTCACTCGTGACACCGCTTAAAACCAAGACTGTATCTATCCCCGATTCTATGCCGGCAATAATGTCCGTATCCATTCGATCCCCGATAATAACCGTTTCATCACTGGAAAAGCCCATCATTTTTTTTGCCTGCCTTAACATGAGAGGGTTTGGTTTACCGACAAAATAAGCTTGTTTGCCGGTCGCCAATTCAATCGGAGCGATAAGTGCGCGCGTCGCCGGTACAATGCCCTTTTCTGTTGGTCCGGTCAAGTCGGGGTTGGTGCCAATCAGTTTTGCTCCGCGTAATACGAGCTTGACCGCGCGCTCAATCTTTTCGATATTATAAGACCTACACTCCCCTACAACGACATAATCAGGGTTTACTTCATTCATTGAAAATCCTGCATCATACAGGGCATTGATAAGTCCGGCCTCACCAATTACATATGCACTGCCGCCCGGGCACTGCCCTTTCAGGAAACGTGCTGTGGCTAAAGCACTTGTGTAAAAATTTTCTTCTGGCACATCCAGACCTAATCTTTTTAACTTTTCATGTAACTCCCTCGGAGAGCGTTCGGAACTGTTTGTTAAAAAAACAAATCTCTTCTCTTCATCAATAAGCCAGTTAACAAATTTCACTACGCCATTCAATAGTTTATTGCCGTGATAAATCACACCGTCCATATCACAAATAAATGCTTTTTTATCGATTAATTCGTTCATTGCCATCCCCTCTTCTTTCAATGTTATAATGGTGTAAGTAGTCGATCAAAATAAATACCTTAAATTTTCAAGTCGCGTTTTTTGTAAAAATGGTAGGTGGAATAGATACATATAACCAGTAGCAAAACCGACAATATGGGATAAGCGGTTTCATACTCACCTCTAAGAATATCTTTCGCATCAAAGTATTGAAAGATGGTGATATATCTAAATGATGCCATCTTTTCGGACAAATCCACCATCACTGAAAGCATAAACATAAACAATAAAACTCCGGTCGCTGTCGCCGATGATAATTTTGGTTTGCTTATAATTGCCGCGCAAAAAGAACCAACAGCGACAAATAATATCTGAATAGCCAGCAACGAAACCATAAGTTTTACAAGTCCGTGCATAAAAGGAATCCCATTTGCGTAGTAGGAAAGCATGGCATAGGAAGTAACGGCGGTTACCACATTAAAAACCAAAACAATCGTTGCGGCTGCAAGCATTTTTGATGTTATGATTTTTGTTCTTGAAAGCGGTTTAACCATCAAAAATTCGGCGGTTTTGTCGCGCTCTTCTTTTGAAATTATCCCTGCGCCGAGCATGGCCGCATGCACCGCGGCGATTAAAGCAAGGTAAATAAACAAAACACCAAAGTAATCCAATACATTTGAAAGATCAAATACACCGACACCAAAAAACTTTTGTAATGATTGGGGCAATGCACCAATCAATTCGTTAAAACCTTCCGCTCCGGCACCCATGCCTGCCGAATATTTCCCCATGCCCCCTGCAATCAAAAGTGCCATCGACACCGACCAAATAACCAGAGATTTCCTATGTGCTTTGAGCTCCCTCGCATAAATATTCATTCAAATCCCCCTAAACAGCGTGTATGTCTCTGCGTTTGAAAGCAGCATAACTTACAATTAAACCTATCACAACGATTGACAACCCTAACACTGCATAGACAGTCTCATACTCGCCTTGTGCTAAAATATAGTCTGTTTTGAAATATTGAAACGGAGTGACATAGCGAAGCTTGTCGTCCTCGGATGTAACTGCGAATGCGGAAATGGCAAAGAATGCAAAAACAAGACCGAGGGAGACGGGCAAGACCGTTTTAATTTTTTTCGCAAAAACGGATACAAGCAAACCGATTGAAAAGAATATGAGCTGCGATAGAAATAAAGAGGTGTTTATCAGCGCAAATTCAGCAAAAGCAAACTTTCCTTCAGACATAGAGAAAACAAGTGTTGCCGAAACTGCAGAGTAAACAATGTTTGTAAAAACAAGCATCGTCAGCACAGAAAGCAATTTTGAAGTTAATACTTTATATCGCGAAATGGGCTTCGACAAAAGGAAATCTGCAGTTCTTTCTCTTTCCTCTTTTGAAACAATGCCGACGCCAAGGTTCATTGCTTGGATTGCTCCAAAAAGAGCTGAATAAGTGAACGCAAAAGTGTAATAACCAATGGGGGTTGTAAAGTTTTCAACCGTTATCCCCATCATTGCCTTCATCGCCGGAGGAAAGCTGTCCATCATTGTTAAAAAAATATCTGCTTCAGACTTTAGCATCGGATAAAAAGCCATCATCATTGCAACGAGACTGCACAAGGTAACAATCCAAATCAACGTTGTTTTAAAGTTAGCCTTTAACTCGTGCTTGTAAATATTCATTGCTGCTAATCCTCCTTGTTCGAGTAATAGTGCAAGAATATTTCCTCTAAATCGGGTTCATCAACCCATAAGTTAGAAAGCGTAACGCCGCAAAGTTTAGAGGTTATGACATTTATATCGCCTTTGTAAATGAAACGATAGGTCTTGTCTTGTGCCTTAAAGTCAGTGACGCCTTTTATCTCAAAATAGCCGGCTGGTAAATCATTTTTAACTTCAAGCTTGATTCGTTTGTAGCTGTGTTCCTGAAGTGTCGAAATTTTTTCAAGCTTAATAATCGTGCCTTCTTTAATAATTGCAACACGGTCACACAGACGCTGAACTTCCCCCAGAATGTGAGAAGACATCAGCACCGTTGCTCCACGCTTGTTTTCTTCCTTGAGAAGGTTAAAAAATGTTTGTTGCATTAATGGGTCTAATCCCGAGGTTGGTTCGTCAAGAATAATAAGGTCCGGTGAGTGAATCAAACCTTGAACAATCCCGACCTTTTTCTTATTACCGTAGGAAAGGTCATCTATTTTTCTGCTTAGGTCCAAATCTAAAAGCCCGGCTAATTCCTTTATCCTTTTCGTGCAATCTTTTTTATAAAAACTTGCAGAATAATTAAGCAAATCTTTAACTTTCATCCCATCGTAGTAAAAAACTTCACTCGGGAGGTAGCCGACACGCTTGGCAATTTCCGGCGCTTGCTTGATGCAATCCATCCCGAATATCTTCGCTTCCCCTGAAGTAGGATAAATCAAAGACAAAATCGTTCGAATAGTTGTAGACTTGCCCGCACCGTTTGGACCGATAAAGCCGAATATTTCGCCCTCCTCCACACTGAAGGTGACATTTTCAATGCCTTTGGCTTTACCGTAATATTTTGTAAGATTGTTAATTTCAATTGCACTAGCCATGTTGTTTTTCACTCCTTACTAACGTTCGATCAATCAAATGCTGTACCGCTTGCAAACAGACAAATCGCAACCACAGCAACGACTAAAACCATTTTACATCACAATTTTTATAATTGCAATTTAATTAACCAATCAACAGAATTGTCGCAACTTAATTATTCTAAACTTATTCATCAATTTATATCGGACTTGTTATCTACGTCTTTACAACATTAACTTTTTTCAGCAGCAATTTTTTCGGCAAGGTCATGCAGATATAACCATCGTTGCATTTTTTCTTCAAGCGTTTTCTCAAGCTCTTCTTTTTTGGCTAGGTTTTCTTGCAGCTTCACATAATCACTGGCTTGGGCGTTAATTGAATCAGCAACCTTGTTCACCTGTTCTTCAAGTTCCGCGATCTCAGTGTCAATCGACTCAAACTCATGCTGTTCCTTAAAGGTGAATTTCAGTTTTTTGTTCGCGATGTCTTTTTTTACGGGCTTTGGCTTATCAATATCAGCCTTCTTCTGTGGCTGTCTTTGTGCAATCCCTGCCAGGTAATCCGAATATCCGCCAAGGCATTTTCGGATTTTCCCATTGCCTTGGAACTCAAATATCGTATCAACAACTTTGTCTAAAAAATAACGATCGTGAGAAACCGTAATAACCGCTCCGTTGAAATCTTCCAAATATTCTTCAAGGATTGTCAACGTTTGAATATCCAGGTCATTCGTCGGTTCATCAAAAAGTAAAATGTTCGGTGCTTGCATAATAATGCTTAGCAAATATAGTCTTCTGCGCTCCCCACCGGAAAGCCTGCTGATGGTGTTCCATTGCAAATCTGCAGAAAATAAAAATTTTTCAAGCATTTGTGATGCAGACAAAAGACCGTCAACTGTTTTCACTTCACCTGAAATGCTCTTAATGTAATCTATAACCCTCATAGACAAGTCCATTTCTTGACTATCTTGCGTAAAATACCCTATCTTGACTGTTTCACCGAATACGACACAGCCGCTGTCGGGTTGAAGTTTGCCGCTGATAATATTCAGCAAGGTAGATTTTCCGCAGCCGTTTTTGCCAACAATACCGATACGGGCATCGCGCGAAATGATGTGTTCAAAGTCGGTTATTAATGGTACCCCATCGAAACTTTTCGAAACGTTGTTTATCTCAATTGTTTTTTTGCCCAATCGGCTTGACAGTGAGTTGATTGTAATTTTGCCGTTTTCAACATCATTAACGCTATCACTAAGTTGCTCAATACGGGCAATACGCTCCTTGCTTTTTGTTCCGCGTGCTCTTGCACCGCGTTGAATCCACTCCAGCTCTTTTTTCAATAGACTACGGTTTTTACGCTCAGTGCCAAGTGCCATGTCTTCACGCAGAGCTTTTAATTCAAGATATTTTGAATAGTTTGCCTCGTAGGTATACAAGTTGCCATTATCAATTTCAACTATTTTATTGGTTACTCTTTCCAAAAAATATCGGTCATGTGTGACCATTACGATAGCGCCGCTATATTTTATCAAATAGTCCTCAAGCCAGGTCACCATTTCATTATCCAGATGATTGGTCGGTTCATCCAAAATCAGGATTTCGCATGGCTTTATCAAGGCTGAAGCAATCGCGACACGCTTTTTTTGCCCGCCGGACAGTTCACTGACTATTTTATCAAATTCTGTTATTCCTAATTTAGTTAGAATTGCTTTCGCTTCGTACTCTTTAACGCCCTTAAATTCCGTCGTCGCTCCCAAAAAAACATGTTCTAAAACCGTTGCTTTTTCGTCCCAAACGGGGTTTTGTTGTAAATGCTCTACGCGTACCCCCGGATTTTTTGAAATTGTTCCGTTGTCCGGCTCTTCAAGCTGGGCAATTATTTTCAGAAAGGTGGACTTGCCGGTCCCGTTTACACCGATAACACCAATTTTGTCCCCCTCAACGATGTAGAGCGAAACGCCGTTAAGTAGCAAAACTTCGCTGTAACTTTTTATTATTTTTTCTGCTGAAAGTAACATTGACATTCGACCTCACAATTTATTATCCAATCAAGCAATCATCTTTTATTTATGAAATATGCGCCAAATCTTTAGTTTGGTTTTATAAGCCGGCAACTCCGGTATCGTCAATCAAATGACGCTTTATTGAAAATACAAAATGCAAGGTTTTCGAATCAAGTCCTCAAAACCTTGCATATATTCCAAAATTCTTCGGCAACCGGATTCGGTCACTTTTAAGTGCTATTTATTCGTAGAGTCAACTTTTTTAACATCAAAATCGAGTTCAATAGGCGTTATTTCAGACCTTGTGCATCTTGCAATTTCACGCAGACGAATAGAGTCCGTTATGCTCGCAATAAAGCTATAGGCAACTCCGTGCTTTTTAGCCCTTCCTGTTCGGCCGATGCGATGAACGTAGTATTCGTTTTCGGCAGGAATGTCACAGTTAAATATCACATCAACATCGTCGATATCAAGCCCCCTTGAGGCAATGTCCGTCGCCACAAGAATACGAAGCTTGCCGTCGCGAAATGTTTTTAAAACCTTTTCACGCACATTTTGATTGAAGTCCCCATGGATACAGTCAACCGAATAGCCTTTGTAACTGAGCATCTTGCCAATACGCTCTACCCTGCTTTTTGTGTTACAGAAAACAATTGCACGGTCATACTCTTCCATATCCATGATGTGGGCTATCGCCTTGGGTTTTTCAATCTCCGAAAGTTTTATGCTGTATTGCAAAATGTCCGGCTTACTCTCTACATCCTCTTGCACGATTATTTCCACAGCATCACGCTGGTACTTCCAACCAATCGTCATTACATCTGTTGATAACGTGGCGGAAAGCAAGGCTAAGTTGCGTCGTTGTGGCATCATATCTAAAATTTTTGTTACATCTTTAAAAAAGCCCATGTCAAGCATTCTATCCGCTTCGTCAAGCACAACTGTTTCTACCCAATCCAGGCGTATTGTGTTGCGGCCAAGATGGTCAATCAACCTACCGGGTGTTGCGACAACAATCAGTGGATTTCTTCGCAGTGCCTTAAACTGAATGGCAATGTGTTGACCGCCATAGATGCATGCGACTTTGACATCAGGCATAAATTCGCAAATATCCTGCATTTCGGAACTGAGTTGAATGGCCAACTCACGCGTAGGCGCAAGTATCAATGCTTGCACATGATTATTAGTTGTATCTATGTGTTCAACAATGGGGATGCCAAAAGCGAACGTCTTGCCCGTCCCTGTAGGAGCCTTTGCAATAACATCTCGCCAATCAAGCATTGGAGGAATTGCTTGCGCTTGAATTTGAGTGGGTTTATCAAAATTTTTTTGTTTGATTACCTTGATAATTTCTTTCGAAATGTTCAGTTGTTCGAATGTAAAATCGTCCATTTTCGACCTCTTCACCGGTGTTCCCACCTGTGCCTTTGTTATTTTTCTGCTTTTAATCGTTCTTTTCTATCGATTTTTTAAACTCAATATAGTCGTCGTAGTTGCAACTTCTGTCGATGATAGAATCTTCGGTGATTTCAATTATTCTGTTTGCAATGGTTTGGATAAATTGATGGTCGTGCGACGAGAAAAGAACCACGCTTTTGAAATCAATCAGCCCATTGTTCACAGCTGTAATGGATTCCAAATCCAAATGGTTTGTCGGCTGGTCAATAACAAGCACATTTGCCCCAAACATCATCATACGTGAAAACATACAGCGTACTCTTTCACCGCCTGAGAGAACACGAACCGGTTTTAGAACCTCGTCCCCCGAAAAAAGCATCCGACCCAAAAAGCCACGTATGTATATTTCAGAGTTTTCTTTTGCATAGGGCGCAATCCATTGGAGCAAATTGTGGTCGCAACCGTCAAAAAACGAGTTGTTATCTTTCGGGAAATAACTTTGCGAAGTGCTGACGCCCCATTTAAAGGTGCCCGAATCAGGCTCGATTTCTTCCATAAGTATTTTAAAAAGTGTTGTTATTGCTGTTTCATTTTCGCCCACAAAAGCAATCTTATCGTTTCTGTTGACTCTGAAAGAAACGTTATTTAAAAGTTTAACCCCGTTAACTGTTTTGCTGATGCCTTCGACGCTTAATATCTCTTTCCCGGGTTCCCTGTCCATCACAAAACCAATGAAAGGATACCTACGTGAAGATTGCGGCAGACCATCCAGTGGCAGTTTATCAAGTAATTTTTTTCGAGATGTAGCTTGCCTGGCCTTTGATTTATTGGCCGAAAATCTTTCAATAAAGCTTTGCAGTTCTTTGGCTTTATCTTCGTTTTTCTTGTTTTGGTCACGCATTAATTTTTGCATCAATTGGCTGGACTCATACCAAAACTCATAATTCCCCACATATTGTTGTATTTTCGAGTAATCGATATCAACAATAGAGGTGCATACCGTATTTAAAAAGTGACGGTCATGCGACACAACAATTACTGTACCGAGGAAGTCCATTAAAAAGTCTTCCAACCACTCGGTTGAAATCATGTCAAGGTCATTTGTCGGCTCGTCCAAAAGAATAACATCGGGTGAGCCAAAGAGAGCCTGTGCAAGCAGAACTTTGACCTTTTGCTTGCCATCTAGTTCTTTCATCAAAACACCGTGGTATTTATTTTTGATGCCCAGTCCTATCAGAATCTTTGATGCCTCCGACTCTGCCTCCCAACCATTCATTTCAGCAAACTCATCTTCCAGCGTGACCGCCAAAATGCCATCTTCATCGGTAAAATCTTCTTTTTCGTACAACGCATCTTTCTCAACCATAATATCATACAAGCGACGGTTACCCATAATAACGGTATGTATAACGCTGTGCTCATCGAAAGCATAATGGTCTTGTTTGAGAACGGACATGCGGGTTTCGGGCGGCATCACGACATCTCCGGAAGAGGGTTCAATCTCTCCGGAAAGTATTTTTAAGAAAGTGGATTTGCCTGACCCGTTCGCTCCTATTATGCCATAGCAGTTTCCGGGTGTGAACTTGAGATTGACGCGAGAAAACAATGTTGACCCACCAAACCCCAAGCTTAAATCAATTACTGTTATCATTTTTCCTCCAAGATTATTGCAATATAAAATAAGTAATACTATTTTACCATATTTCGTCGGGTTTTGATATGGTAATAAGAAAACGATAAATCAGCTTATTCACATATATTTTGTTGGTATAAACCAAAGAACAAGTAACCCTACGAACAGCTTTGCGCCCTTGATACATAAAAAGCATTATTTTGTTCGATTAGCCTCAGCAAGCATTTGGCATTCCAAGGCGGCTTTTTGTGCCATCATGCCGTCTTGTGTGGTCACAACAGCTTTGTGAGCCGAGTGTGTAAAGTACTTCAGCGGGTCCGACACGTACGTTTGCTCAGGGCGAACGATTTCTACATCATGTTCTTCTTTCGTGTCCGAATAAAGCGTCACTTTGTTATTTTGTGGGTCTGCAATGATTTGCCCTTTTGTGCCGTGTACAATAAATTTCGTTTCCCCATGGTGCGGATATTTTTCCGGTGTCAGCCATGATTCGAGTATGAACACAACGCAACCGTTTTTCAGCCTGAGCATTGCTTCACCGTTGTCGTCAAAGTCTTCAATCTCGGTATATCGTTTGTTTGATACCGAGGCTGCAAGTATTTCTTCCACCTCACTGTCGGTAAACCATACCGCAACGTCGATATCGTGAACGCCGATGTCGTTTATAATACCACCGTATTGTTTGCTATCAAACATCCAAGCAGGTCTGTCTTGCGGGTTTAACCTGTGCGGCCGCATATTAATAATGTTGACAACCTGCCCAATCTCCCCCGCATCAATTATTTTTTTCGCCGTGACCAAAACAGGGTTGTAACGTTCACTGAGCATCAGGTAGAGTTTAACCTGTTTATTTCTTCCCAAAGCATCGACAATCCTGTCTAAATCGTCCATTGTCGTTACTAGCGGTTTATCGGCAATAATATTTAATCCGGCATCAATAGCCTTCACAATAATGTCCGCTTTGTCTGAGTTAATAGCCGCTGTCAAGAGCGTGTTTGCACCGGATTTTTGCAGCAGCTCATCTAAATCGTTGTAAACGGGTGCTTGGAATACCTTTGACGACTCCACGGCACTCTCGGGGTTTTTATCATCATAAAAACCCGTTACCGAAACACCTTCAAATTTTAAAGCCGAGCCTAGGAATCCAATCCCGTGCCCATGCGCCAAACCGGCCATAGCAATTTTAATTTCCATTTTTGTCCTCCGTTTTTATTCTATAGGTTGCTCTTACTCAGTTTTTCTTCCCTTGCTTGCATTTTGACTAATAACCTTTCAATTCTGGGCCTGTTGTACCTTTGCGCGATTATGCAAGGCAAATTTGCAACCAATGCATAAACAAGCATACAGGGTATGACTATCGGTGGTGCAATAAATCCGACGACCCAAAAAGGCAAAACCAATACCCAATGCACCAGTTCTGCGCGGCAGGATTCAATCTTGAATTTACGCAGGGCATCTTTTGAGGATGCGTCTATATTCCTCTTCTTGAAGCCGTTTTTTACAAGTGCGCCACCGTCGGGCAGCAAATGCTTCCACTTTTTAATTTTGAACACTTTGTTGTAAAAATCGCCTTCTTTTTCCCATTCGTATGTTTTAAACAAGAAAGAACTGCCAGACAGCCACTTGTCCTTTATCCTTAAACAAAGAAGTGGAACGATTACTTGTATTGCGCTCCACAATACGACAATAGCCAAAACGTTGGTAAGCGATGATGAAAAATGAATAATTTGCATGTTAACTCCCCGGTTTTATATTTCTGCCCTTCCACTTAACTTTTATTCCGAACACCTTTTTAAAGATTGACACTAAAAAGATAGCAAGAAAAGCCGTTAAAGGCAAGGGAAACAAAGCAATGAACCACTTTCTAAAGCTACCTATGTGACGTGCAGCGGATATCAATTCCACGGTTACAATGCAATAGACGAGAACAGCGAATATAAGGTGTTGATGAGAGTAGACCGAGATTAAATTAAAAAAATATATAACGGCGGAGATGCAAGTCGAAAGCCATAACACGATCATAAAAACAAGAGGGAGGGATGTTTTGGATGCTCCTGTTGCAAAATTCTTTGTCCAACCTTGCAAAAGCTGCCTGAACCCTCCGCTGTACATTCTGAAGGAAATATCTTTGCCGCCTAAAAACAGTTTAAAGGGTATGCCTTCTGATTTCAACTTTTCGCCAAGCGATAAATCATCTACAATACTGTTTTTGGCAGATAGGTGGCCATCAATGGAACCATACTCATCTTTATTGATTAGAATAACCGGTCCAAAAAGACCGATATTTTTCCGTATAAAGGGGCAACTCACACCATTGGCCGCAACCATAATTAAATTAAAAAAGAGAGAGAACTGTTCGTAAAACTTCTCCAATTGATGATAGGGCTGAACAGATATGACACAGTCGTGTTTTTGCTGCGTTTGTTGAAGTTTTTCTACAGCATCCGGGGTAAGCCTTACATCGGCATCCAAAAAAAGCAGGCTATCGCCTTGCGCATGATTTGCCCCTAATTGGCAAGCCCACGACTTGCCAACCCACCCCTCGGGCTTTTCTTCAACATTTATTAGTTTAGCACCGTAAGACAAGGCAACATCGGGTGTGTGATCGCTCGACGCATCATTAACACAGATGATCTCAAACACCGTTTTGTTCTGCTTGTTCAAATCCGAGAGGAGCTTTGGCAGATTATCTTCCTCATTACGTGCAGGGATAATAACCGATATTTTTTGTTCACACGACAAAGAACCGTTCCCTTCCAGAAACGGATGCTTAAAGAACAGAAAAACGCCAAACAACAACCCCAAAAATAATACGGCTAACGTCAGATACAAAGTTTCACTCCCTTGTGATCTATAATACGAAATAATATGAGTTTAATAAATACTCTTGATTATATTTGTGTGCCAATCGAAATAAAAACCGCTTCATTCGAGAAAGAGGTATCTTTGCATTTTGATAGGCAGAAGATAACGCTAAAAAATCGTTCTTTTCTTTTTCCTGCGCCACTTCCTTGAAATATCCCCAAACATGCAAAGCCGCATTTAAGGCATTGCCACGAGATTCTTCTTTGCTCATCACATTTTCAATTATTGAATAAAACTGAGCAGCGGGATATTCGTTTTTGTTTTTCAGCAAATGCCTTATTTCATCATAGCTCTGCTTTGATTTTTCTAAAACCGAATACTTGTACTTGCTCCATTCCTTTTCAAGAATGTTGATGGCTTTAACAGCCGACAGGCAGTTGATGCATTTAACGGCCGATAAGTTCTTATCTTTGACCTCAAGCATTATATCAATGCTATCGCCCTGTACATTTTCATAAAAATCAATAAATTCACTGACTTTTATCGTTTCGGAGTGCGAACCCCGTTTTTTTGTTTCGTTTTGCTGTGAATAATGAATTTTTTGCACTCCGTCGCAAGCTGTCCATGTGTTTTTGCACAAACGAATCCAGTAACTATCGTCTTTTGCGCCATCGCAAGGATTGAGGCGGTTGTGCAAGTTATCATAAATCACCGGGATATGGATTTTTTCCGCAATACTTAAAACGTTGCCTATGTGATAACTCTTGTCATCATTTTCAATGACAAGTCGTTCTTTAATATTCTTATCCAGTAAACTAAAATTTTCTATAAATCTTTCGGTTGCGGCGTTTTTGTCACCGTATACACCGCCAATATGGAGCACAATTTTATGCTTTTTGCAAAGCCCCATGGCATCAAGAAAAGCTACGTGGTATTGAAGGTCCGCAATCGCCCTCACAACGACATCGCTCTTTGGCGAATTCAAAACTGTATACTGACCGGGATGCATCGACACGCGTAAGCCGTTTTGCACAACCTTCTCTCCTATCGCAGCGAGTTGACGGGCGAACAGTTGCTGCCAATCAAGCTTGTTGACGGGTGAGGAACCAAAAGGAATCAAATCCGAGCTTATGCGAAAAAGCTTGATATCATTTTTAATGTTGTAATCAATTATATTGTTCAGAGAATGCAAATTGTTTAAAATTAACTCTGTCAGGTTTTCATCGGTTGCGTTTGCTTGTATACAACTTTTAAGTTTGGTGTTGGGCACGCCAACACTCAAACAAGCATAGCCAATACTCATTTTTGCCTCTTTTCGATTGCTGCAAATTACAGTTTGCCCAGTTCCAGGCCTTTTTCTACGAAATATTGATACGTTTCAAACTCGACCGTATTCGGTATGGAATGATCGCTGTGCAGGGTATAACCGAACCCTTCTTTGACAAGTGGTATTTTCGCCTCAAGCTCGGCATCAATGATTTTCTTATCATTCGAGTACAGGGCGCGCACATCAATCCCGCCCATTAAAGAAAGTTTGTCGCCGTAATTCTTAAAAATCCGCAAAAGATCCATCCCGGCTTTCACTTCAATAACTTGCAAGCAGTCTATACCCGCTTGTATCATACCGGGCAGCAAGGGTTCTACAAAACCACAGGAGTGCATAATAACAGGGAGATTCAAACTTTTCGCAAATTCTATGGTATATTTGTGCGCAGGTTGAATCAGTTCTTTATACATTGCCGGGGACATAAATGGGCGCTCTTTAAACCCCATGTCTTCATAGAACCAAACGCCATCCGGCTTGCCCTCTTTAGCAAAAAGTATTTCTTGCATAGCTACGGTTGCTTTGGCGTAATCCATTGCCATTTCCGCAATCCATTCCGGTTCCAGTGCCATACCGATAAGCATATTTTCGTGCCCGCAAACCGGGTGCATTAATTCGAATACATTAACGCCGCTCCACACAAAAAAACGCTGTTTTTCCGCCGCTGTTGCCCTCGCCTTCCCATAAGCGTCAAAGTTGATTCGACGCTCGGAAGGTGTAATAAGCGGCTGAATTTTCTCATAATATGCGCCGCTTTCTTTAACGGAAAAGTCAATATGTTCGGGCGTTGCTTCATGTTTTTTATGGCGGCGCAAAGTGGCACCGTTGCCATCAAGCGTTGTATAGGTCTCCTCATCTTCGGTTATCGTTTCCGGTACAAAATCAAGGTCGGCTGTAAAGTTAAAAGGCCAGCTTTCGGCAATATCAAAGTCAAAAATATCGCCCAGATTCTCTGACTCTTTCAACTTGCCTTTACCGCGCCAATCGTTGCCCGTGTCACCCCAAAAATGCTCGTAAAGACCGATTCTGTCAGCCTTTTTGCGCTGAAGTATGCGCGTCATTCTTTCTTTACCTGTCATCATTTTTTTTGCCCTCCAATTAACAATATACATAGTAGAAGTATGCGTGCTATTTTTTGTTCTTGTAAAGTTGTTGTTGTTTGTGCTATATTTTAAGCATTGATAAGAGCATGATGCATTTCCTTGATGTAGACAAATAGGCAAATAAGCAAAGAAAAGGTGCTTTTACTCGATTGCGATTGCAGCTAAATACCCTGACTCCGTTGCATGTGCAATGCGCCCTGATTGGGATGCATCACCAATAACGAAGATGTTTTCAAAGGATGTTTCCAGCTCATTATAAAGCGCGTTCTCGCTTTTTACACCGATGGAAAGTACCGTTTGGTCACACTGCAGGGTTGTCTTCTCTTTGCGCATTCCTGTTGATTCGAGTTCAATAAATGTACGATGAATGGCAACCAGCTTTTTTGATAAAATGATCTCTACGCCATTTGCCTCCAACCGCGGCAGAATATCGTCTCTATGCTGCATCCATGTGCCGGGGGCAATTGTATCAGCCATTTCCACCACGAAGACTTTATTGCCTTGTTGTGCCAACATCTCCGCCGTTTCCAACCCGGTCATGCCGGAACCCACTACCACGACTTGTTTGCCGCTGAGTGAAACGGTTGCGTCAAGCACCTGTGTAACCGTGCAAACATTCGGGAGACCGACACCGGGTATTGATTTTGGCTTAACAGAATTGCCGCCTGTGGCAATAATCAGTGCATGAGGTGAAAAACTTTCGATTAGTTCTTTGTCCGCTTTGGTATTCAGTTTAATCTGAGCCCCTGCCGCCACGGCGGCGTTATATAAGTCTTCCACGCACCAGAGCAGTTTTTCTTTAAAGGGGATGTCTTTAGCAAGCATTATTTGACCACCAACCTCGTCGGATTGCTCAAGAACAACCGTGTTGAATCCTCTTTGGGCGAGCGTTTGGGCCGCGGTCAACCCCCCCGGTCCTGCGCCGACTATAACGACTGTTTTGCCTTGGCCATTCGTTTTAAGTTCTTCGCGTTCTCTGCCCAACATGGGGTTAACGGAACATTTACCGTGCGAGCCCACAAAAGCATTGTTTTGCATACTTTCAATGCAATATAAACAGCAAACACAGCGTTTAACGGCTTTTTCATTGCCTTCAAAAACTTTCTGCGTCCAATAGGGGTCTGCAAGCATCGGTCTGCCCAAAGATATAAAGTCCTGCACATTATCCAAAAGCTGTTGCTCCGCCTGGTGTGCACTCCTGATTAAGTTTGCTGCAATCACCGGAATAGAGACCTCGCTTTTTACAGCTTTAGCCATATAGGCGCGCCAGCCACACTCAAATGAGGGTGGCTCCAGCCAGTAATTAAAAGTATCGTAAGCAGCTGAGGAAACATCGATTGCATCAATCCCCGCTTGCTCCAACATTTTTGCAATCCGTACGCCTTCTTCAAGACCAAAGCCTTTGTCCGGCTTGCCGATTTTGTCATAGCACTCGTCAACTGTCAAGCGCACCACAATAGGAAATTCAGAGCCACATTTTTTGCGTATGCGTTTAATAATTTCGTTTAAGAATCTCATCCTATTTTCCAACGAACCGCCGAATTCATCTGTTCGCTTGTTCGTATTCGGACTTAAAAATTGCTGAATTAAATAACCGTGGGACGCGTGTAGCTCGACTCCGTCCGCCCCTGATTCTTTTACACGCAGCGCAGCGTCCGCAAACTGCCCGATGAGTTTCTCAATTTCGCTTTTACGCATCGCCCGGTTCACTCCGTCGGAAAAATAGCTTCTTTCACTCTTAGACGGTGCTAAAACGCGCGGAACCAAATGATGTTTTAAAAGGATTTGGCCGGCAGGCACGATTTTATATAATAATTTACTGTAAAAAGGAAAATGTTTGTCCATCCAAATGCTCAGCGGTACCGTACCGACAAGAAGCCCCAGGTTTTGCCGCCCCGGATGATGCAACTGGACAAATATTTTTGCACCATGTTTATGAATGCGGTCAACCATTTCGCGCATAGGCTCAATGTGGTAATCTTTACTCATCGCAAGTTGTGCAAATGCCGAGGCTCCATTTTTATCGTCAACACGTGTGATTTCTGTTATTATAAGCCCAACGCCACCCTTGGCACGTTCTTCATAATAATCCATCAACTGCGGTGTCGGCGTTCCGTCAAATTTGCCAAAGCCCATTAGCATCGGTGCCATAACAATACGGTTTTTTATTGTAACTTGCCCTATATTCATCGGTGAAAATAATGTTTCATGTTGCACTGAAAAATCCCGTTCCTTTCTATATACAAGAATCAACTTCTTACTCAAACTAACTTCTTAAATATTAACATACCATTGAAAAAAGAACAAGCATGTTATTACTGTTGTGAATCCCCCGTAAAATATTAAAATGGAGTTGAGGAAATGCTTAATCACCAAAAAATCGTACTCACCGGAGCCAATAGCGGAATCGGTCTGGAAACGCTGAAACTGCTCGCCGCACAAGACAGTAACACAATATTCGCCGTCGACTTAAATCTCGACAAAATCAACGAATTCGGTGCGAATGTTATTGGATTTAAACAAGATGTTTCGTCCAAAGCAGGGGTTGATGCAATTTTTACAGCAGCACTGGAAACAATGGGCGATATCACAATATTCTACGCAAACGCCGGTTATCCCTACTACGAGATTCTGGACTATGTTGACTGGGACAGGGCAAAACGGATATTTGAAACCAATGTTTTTTCGCCCATTTATTCCTATGAAAAGTACAAGGATTATCTCAATGGTAAACAGGGGCATTTTGCCATTACCGTCTCCGCTATCGGTAAGATGGCAATGCCCGGCTTTACACTGTATTCATCAACAAAGTTTGCCATGCACGGCTTCCAGCAAGGGCTTCGTTTAGAACTGCCGAAAAATATCAAGCTGACTTGCTTGTATCCGATTGCAACAGACACAAACTTCTTTAAAGCCGCAAACACACAAAAAATTGAAAAACCCTTCCCCGTGCAAAGCCCTGTCCTTGTTGCCAGAAAAATGGTAAAAGGGTTGGCAAAAGGCAAAAAGACTGTTTCACCAAGCCCGTTGTTTTCAATCGGTTTAATCTTGTTTGCTGTTTTACCGTTTACTAAAAACATCTATTTGAATATGGAGAAGGCTAAATTTGATCGTTTCCGTGACAAAATGAGGCATCAGGACAAGGAATAAGCTAACAAACCGCAAGATTCTTCAATCGACAAAATATGGTTTATGGGTCATATCAATTGACAACACAGCCCGAAAAAAAAGCTGAAAATTAAATAATTTTTAAAATTGCTTGCATTTTTGAATGGCGTTGTGTATAATAACAAAGCACCCCAAAAAGCAGGCGTTATATCGCGGAGTAGAGCAGGCTGGTAGCTCGTCGGGCTCATAACCCGGAGGTCGCAGGTTCAAATCCTGTCTCCGCAACCAAAAAACAGAAACCCTTGAGGCATAAGGCTTTGAGGGTTTTTTATATTTAATA